>JBIKMF010000169.1:0-8355 GCA_044359425.1 Phycisphaerales bacterium | reverse complement strand
CCGTCCGGCGCGTGACTCGTTCCACTACTACGAGAAGGAAGTGATCTTCGGGGTCGCGGACCAGACGCTCGACGCGTACATCGGGCGGCTCACCAACGGCACGAACTTCATCGGCCGGCAGGCGACGGACCAGGTGCGACAGGATTCGCCCATGCTCTGGGGCGGGGGCAGCTACCGCAACGACAGCCTTACCTCCGCCGAGTTCCTCTCGGTGTCGACGACGGGCGTGCGGATCTCGGGCGAGCTCTCGGGCGTTGACGCGATCAACGGCGAGGACACGGCGGACGCCTTCGCGTTCGCGGGCCGCGCGGGCCAGACGATCGTCATCCAGGCGACCGGAGTCGCGGGACGCGAGAGCGCACCGTACACGCGGATCGTGGACCAGAACGGTCGCACGCTCGCGGCGACGGAGCTTCCGTTTGGCGACGGCCAGTTCCAGGTCAACGAACTGCGGTGGACCCCGTCGGTTGACGGCGTGTACTACATCGTGTTCACGGATCGGCAGGGCAACGACACCGGCACGGGCGCGAACCCGTACACCGCGGTCGTGGTCGGCATGGCGGCAACGGTGTTCGGCGACTACCGCACGGGCGGCAGCTCTGGCTTCACCGACCTCCAGAACAACGCGGATACCTCCGTCACGGTGCTCTCGGGCGACATGGGCATGATGCGCATCGGCGTGTCGCTGCTGCAGGGCGGTGCGGGCGAGATCGACCCGACCGCGCTCGCGAACACCGACCTGGGCGCCGACGACTTCATGGCGTTCTCCGGCGGCACGTACACCATCTCGGGCTCGCTCTTCGGCCTGATCACGGGTTCGGACGTCGGCGTTGACGGCGGCGCCCAGAACCCGATCCGCGTGACGGTCGGCGGGAACATGGGCAACATGTACACCGGCCAGTCGCAGGCGGTCGGTGGCTCGGCCAATCAGGGCGACGTGAACTTCTTCCAGCTCCGCGTGGGCGGCAGCGTGGGCGACATCCGCATCTCCGGCGGCGTCGGCATGGATCAGGATGCGGACGACCCCCGCGCTCGGATCACCGGGCAGCCCAATCACGTCCAGATCGTCACGGGCACCGCCGGCGGCAGCGGCAACATCGGCCTGGTCCGCCTCGGCAGCCACATGGTGAACGGCGCTCTGACGCTGAACACCAGCCCCGGCTCCATCGTCGGCGGCTTCCTTGTCAGCCAGGACAAGTACTACGGCGACCGCCCGGGCGACGGTCGCTTCGGCATGTACCGCGGCCAGCAGACGGAGATCACCACCGGTCTGGGCTCGGACATCCGCTTCGCCGACGTGCCGCGGTTTGACCTCGCGGACGAGAACCGCAACGTCTTCTTCCAGCTCCGCAACGGCGAAGCCCTCGAACTCACCGACGACGGCGGTTCACGCATCACGATCACGCTCACGGGCGTGACCAACGCCGCGACCAACGTCGTCCGCGTGATCCCCATCGACGGTTCGCAGGGTGTGGTGATCGCGGGCATCGACGTGAACCTCGCGGCGCCCGACGGCACGGCGCTGGGCGCAACGCTGACGATCGCGGCGAGCAACCCGGCCGGCGCGGGTGTGGTGGGCATCGGCCGCATCACGCTGCTGGGCGGCGACGCGACTTCGAACATCCAGATCCAGGGATCGGTCGAGGTCGACGTTTACCAGATCATCCAGACCAACGGCGAAGCCTTCGGCGACATCACCAACGCCACGCCGGGCGGCGACATCATCGCGATGGACGTGGCCTCGGTGCGGAACGTGACGATCCAGGGCAACCTGGGTTCGGCGACCACCGGCGCCGGTGGTCCGACGCTGAGCGCGCCCTTCCTGGGCTTTGGTCAGGGCAACGGCGGCGAGGGTGAGAACCCGCTCCCGGTGCCGCCCGGTCCGTTCGACGACGATTTCAACGGGCAGGTGTACCGCCCGATCGCGAACGACAACTTCGACCAGGGCAACGCCTTCCTCGACGACATCGGCGGCCCGTACGACGGCTACCTCAACGGCATCATCGCCCGCAACGGCAACATCTTCAACATCACCGCCAACGGCTCGGTGGGCGACGTCATCGCCGTCGGCAACGTGGTGAACCGCGTCGTTGCCAACAACGGCCTCGTGACCAACCCCGGAACCTTCGACGGCATCGTCGGTTCGATCTTCGCCGCGGAAATCGGCTCGGTCGATCTGGGCGACGGCCTCGCGGCGACCAACGGCCCGCTCGCGCAGGCCGGCATCTTCGCGACCGACGACATCGGCAGCGTGACCAGCTCGCGCACCACCGGTGTGGTGGTGCTGGGCACGATCATCGCGTCGAACGAGGTCGCGCTCGATGACGAGGCCGATCAGCAGCAGCCTGATCCGAACGAGCCCGCCCCGATCCTGGGCGAAGGCATCAACACCCTGTCGTTCACGGGCGCCAACATCGTCGGCGCGTTCATCGGCGTGAACACCCTCGACCGCTTCTGGCGTGGGTACGAGTACGTCGACGACTCGATCGGCAACGGTCTCATCCAGACCATCACCGTGTCGAACTCGACGTTCCTCCGTTCGCGCGTCGACGGCGACCGTCTGGGCAACATGACCCTCACCGCCACCGACTTCGACGCCAGCCGCGTCACGATGCGTGGCGATATCAACTCGATCTCGGTCCGCTCGGCCAAGAACTCCACGCTCACGGGCGACGAGTTCGAACGCGTCGAGAGCATCATCTCCACCGGCGGCAACGTCCGCACCTTCACCTCGCAGCTCGACATCGAAGACCTTACCTTCGACATCGTCGGCAGCGTTCTGGGCAGCATCACCGCCCGGAACATCATCCGCTCCCGCTTCGAGGTCGACAACCAGATCCGCGGGCTCAACATCGCGCAGGACATTCGCGGCTCCTCCTTCAACGCCGGTGAAGCGTCCACCATCGCCATCGGCCGCAACATCGCCAACTCCACCATCCGCCTCTCTGGTGCGGTTCAGACCCTGTCGGCCGGCAACCAGATCACCAACACACGCATCGAGGTCACCGGCCCCGACGCCGCGATCCAGCTCCTCACCGCTCCCAACCTCATCCAGGGTGAAATCGCCGTCTCCGGCCCCATCGGCTCCATCAGCGTGCCCGCCGGCGACCTCCGCGCCCGCATCACCACCACAACGGTCCGCGGCAACGTGACCTCGCTCAGCGCGGCACGCGACCTCGCCATCGAGACCGACATCTCCGGATCCATCGCCGGCCTCACCGCCGGTCGTCACATCGGCGTGCTCGACACCCCGACCGTGATCCTCTCCCGCGGCGACATCGCCACCGTCTCCATCCCCGCCGGTCAGCTCTACGCCGATATCCGCGCGGGCGGCTCGGTCACCGGCACCGTCACCATCGGCGGCGCTGTCAACAAGCCCGGCAACGCTCTGGCCAGCACCGGCTCCATCATCGCCTTCGGTCGCATCGGGACCGTGGCCCTCAACGGCGACTTCGGCGGCGACATCATCTCCCACAGCGGCGGTATCACCTCGATCACCGTCACCAACGGTTCGCTCCTCCCCGGCAACACCATCGCCGCGTACGACGGCACCATCGGCGCCGTCGCGATCACCAACGGCAACCTCTACGCCAACATCCACGCCGACTTCAGCATCACCAGCATCACCGTGACCGCCGGAGTCGACGGAGTCTTCGGCGACGTCGGTGTCAACGAGGCCCTCTCGCAGTCCTCGAACTACGACACGCTCCGCAACAGCCTCCCCGCCGGCGTCTTCAACTCCGCCAGCATCCAGGGCCCACGCATCACCGCAGGCCACTCGATCGGGACCTTCACCGTCACCAACGGCTCGGTCTTCGAGACCACCATCTGGGCCGGTCGCTCCATCACCTCCATCAGCATCAACGGCTCGATCGCCAAGGACGGCCAGACCTCCGGCGCCGCCTCGCTCATCGCCGCCGGTGACTCCATCGACCTCGTCACCGTCACCGGCACCGCCTCCGACGCCCGCTTCATCGCGGGTCTTGTCGCCCTCGGCTCCGACGCCCTCCCCGGTGGCACCGGCACCCGCGCCGACACCGTGCAGCGCGGCGACATCCGCATCGTGAACATCAACGGCGGCACCAGCAACGTCTCCTTCACCGCCGGCATGAACGCCGGCGCCGACGGCATCTACAACACCTCCGACGACCGCCAGACCCCCGGCCTCTCGACCGTCACTGCCCTCAACCTCGGCGGCACCGTCTCGGCCACCAGCGTGTTCGGCGACAACCTCTCCGCCGCGGTCAACGGCGACTCCCGCCTCACCCGGGGCGGCACCAACCTCGCCGTGGTCAACACCAACCCCGTAACCAACGCCAACCCCACCGGCGACCCCGACACCGACCTGGGCTCGGGCACGCCCGGTACCTCCTTCACCGGCACCTCCAGCTTCACCTCCGGCGCCGCGACATACACCTTCACCATCGCCGGCCCCGGCACCGGCTTCTTCGACGCCATCACCAACCGCCTCACCCTCCGTGGCACCACCGCCGCGACCAACCTCACGCTGGTCTCCACCGGCACCTTCAACAGCTTCGACCTCGTCACGCAGGACGATTCCTCGCTGGGCATCCTCACGGTCAACAGCGCCGTGGACGGTGACAGCGACTTCATCATCGACGGCAGCGTCACCACGATGAACTTCAAGGCCTTCGGCGGCACGGGCACGCTCCGCGTCGGCGGCAACGTCACGACCGCCGCGTTCCTCGGCTTCTCGGGCGGCTTCTTCACCGGTGCCGCGCTCACGACCCTCTCCATCACCGGTGACTTCGGCGCCGCCAGCGCCAACGTCACCAACGAGGCCCGCGTCCAGCTCATCAGCCTCGGGACCGCCACCATCACCGGTGCCAACCGCGGCCTGATCTCCGTGGATCGCGACATCACCTCGGTCACCATGGGCACCACCGAACGCGGCAACGTCCGCAGCGGCGGCTCCATCGGTGCCCTCAGCACCGGCGCCCTCTCGCAGGCCGTCGTCTCCGCCCGTGACAACATCGGTGCCGTCGTCGTCAACGGCGCAATGTCCGAGTCCACCATCAGCGCCGGCACCGACCTCGGGACCGACGGCTTCTTCGGTGGCTCCGGCACCGCCTCCGACGTTCTCTCCTCCGGCTCCATCGCCTCCGTCACGATCACCGGCGCGTTCACCCGCTCCAACATCGTCGCCGGTTACTCCCGCGGCACCGACGCCTACTACGGCACCGCCGACGACCGCATCTCCTCCGGCCGCTCCACCATCGGACCCGTCACCATCACCGGTGCCGCCACGGGCTCGACCCGTTCCAGCGAGAGCTACCGCATCGCCTCCAACGGCACCATCGGCGCTGTCCGCGCCGCGGCCGCGGCCTTCGTCGGCAACGGCAACCTCCAGCTCGAAGCCCCCGCGCTTCTCCCCAGCTCCGTTGAAGTCACCGACGTGGTCACCAGCACCACCGGCCGCGTCTTCTCGGCCCGCCTGGTCTTCAACCAGGCGATCGACTTCAGCTCCGCGACCCGTGCGATCAGCGTGCTCGAGATCCGCGGGACCGGCGAGCAGACCATCCGCCTCATCGAGGGCATCGACTACACCCTGACCAACGAGGCGTCGACCAACACCATCCTCGTGACCTTCTCGCAGAACGTCACCAGCGCCAACCAGCCCCAGGTCCCCGGCCGCCCGGGCCCGGGCCTCTACCGCTTCGAGATCGAGCAGTCGCTCTTCCGTGCCAAGCTCGGCGGCGCGATCGTCGATGGCAACGGCGACGGCTTCGCTGCATCCGGCGAGGACTACTCGCAGGACGTCATCATCGGTGACGCCGGTGACAAGTTCACCGCCGAGACCGTCACGCTCGTCAACGGTGCGTTCTCCCACCGCGTCGATCTCTACGCCCCCATCAACCTCGACGTGATGCTCGACAGCAACTACACCCCCGACGGCCTCGTCGATGCCAACATCCAGACCACCATCCGCGGCTTCATCGGCGACCACCCCGATATCAACGCCAACTTCTTCCGCTTCGCCGCCGACGTCGACATCTACAAGCTGACCATCCAGGCCGGCCAGATCCTCCGCCTGGGCGGCATGCAGGGCGCCGCCAGCCGTGCGGACCTCGTCCTCCACACCGCCGACGGAACCCCGATCGCCACGATCGGCTCCGACGACATCGCCACCACGCTCCCCACCGACCTCGCCGACGCGGTCGACATCACCTTCGCCCAGGCCTTCTTCATCAAGCAGACCGGTGTGTACTACATCTCGGTCAGCAACGATGGCGTCGCCGCGCCGGGTGAAGTGCCCGCCGTCGTCAGCGCCGTGGGCGGAACCGGCGAGTACTCCTTCACCCTCGAACTCTTCGACGACGGTGACTCCGGCTTCAACGCCGACACCGACTCCGGCGACGGCGCGGCCATCGTCGACGCTCCCCCGATCCTCCAGTTCGCGGGCGCCGACGGGGTCTTCGGTTCCGGCGACGACGTCACCCAGATCACCGTTCGCGATTACGTCTACACCCTCAACCGCGGGGCCGACGGCATCGCCAACACCGCCGACGACACCGTCACCGGCGGCAACAACTCCGGTGTGACCATCACCCGTAACGCCTCTGGCACCATCACCCGCACCATCGAGTCGGCAATCGGCGCCCGCGGCCACGCCGGCGTCCCCGGTGATATCGCCGCCGACATCGACGTCTTCCACCTCAACGATCGCCTCGCCATCCAGGCCGGCACCAAGATGCGGCTCACCCTCAAGCTCGCCCAGTTCGGCGCTGACATGGGTAGCGTCACAACCATCGTCGGCCTCGAGAACGACAGCCGCGGCGACGTCCAGCTCGGCCTCTTCGACACCACCAACTCCTCCGGCTTCGGCGACGCCACACTCGTCTTCAGCCCGACCGACTTCAGCCCCAACGGCGGCCCGGCCAACACCGTGATCGCCGACAACGGTTCGACCAAGTACGGCTTCGACGCCGACGGCGACTACTTCATCGAGTTCGTTGTCCCCGAGCGCCTCGGCGGCTCCGGCAACGGCAGCTTCGCCCTCTACGTCCAGGGCGTCTACAACACCGACTACACCATCCAGCTCGACACCATCGGCACCGGCACCCGCGCCACCACCAGCCAGAACGTCTTCATCGAAACCGAAGGCGGCTCCGTCGACTGGCTCCAGGTCGCTGGTCAGGTCACCAACCTCATCTCCTTCGACGCCTCCAGCCTGGGCTTCCGCGGCTCCTTCGCCAACGGCTCCACCGTCCGCGACTACATCGTCGACAGCCTCATCTCCCGCCTCAACGCCATCTACGACGCCGCCGGCCTCGACGTCACCTTCTCCAACAACGCCTCCGACTTCGCCTTCGAGGACTACTCCACCGTCTACCTCTCCTCCAGCGTGGACATGCTCGCACCCCTCTTCGATACCTTCGCCTCCCTCAACTCGCTCTTCCTCGGTGCCGGCTTCTTCAGCACCCAGCCCTACGGCTTCAGCCAGCACTCCGACCCCTTCAACACCGACCTCAACGACGAGGCCGTCGTCTTCGCCCCGTCCTTCGCCCTCCTGGGCCTCGGACCCACGCAGGACGACGCGGACGAGTACGTTCAGTCGCTCACCGCGGCTGTCGGCCGTCGCGTCGGCGAACTGATGGGCCTCCGCGTCACCGACCCCTACGCCATCGGCGGCGAGGCCGACATCCAGTCCGCCAACTCGCCCGCCAACCCCGTCGCCGCCGACGCGACCTGGACCCTCTCCAACACCAACCGCCGCCTCTCGGGCCCCACCGACGGCATCGAGCGGACCAACTTCTACCTCGGCCGCCAGAACGCCAGCAGCCTCCTCGCCCGCATCATCAGCCCGGGTTGATCGACCCCCGCTGATCTCCTCCACGATCACCAACGCCCGGGCCCTTCCGCCCGGGCGTTTTCTTTCCGTCGCATCGTGCCCCCCAACCCCCTCCCCGCCTTTCACCATCCCGCTCCCCCTACGATGAACCGCTGATGGCACAGGACTTCTACGACATTCTCGGGGTCAACCGGTCCGCCTCGGACGACGAGATCCGCACGGCCTATCGATCCGCCGCGCGGAAGCTCCATCCAGACGTCAACAAGGCACCAGACGCCGCCCAGAAGTTCGGGCAGATGCAGAAGGCCTACGAGGTGCTCTCCGACCGCGAGAAGCGGTCCCTCTACGACCGCTTCGGCGAGGCCGGGCTCGAAGCCGGCGTCGGCGCCCCTCCTCCGGGCCAGGGACCCCGCGGTCGCGCCGGCCCGCGTGCGCGCCAGGCGGGCATCAACATCGACGGCATGGACTTCGACCCCGACGACCTCTCGTCGATCTTCGAATCCATCTTCGCGGGGGATCCTGCCGCGAGATCCACCGGGCCC
>JBIKMF010000170.1:0-8355 GCA_044359425.1 Phycisphaerales bacterium | reverse complement strand
ACCAGACTCGCAATCACCCGCGGCACCACCAGAAACCGCACCGGCTCCAGCGCGTGCGCCTCCAACGCCTCAACCTCTTCCCCCACCACCATCGTCCCGATCTCCGCCGCGATGCTCGCCCCCGCAAACCCCGTCAGCACGATCGATCCGATCAGCGGCCCAAGCTCCCGCAGCACCGCCACGCCGATGATGTTCGCCACCAGCTCCTTCTGCCCAAACTGATCGAGCGGCGGCGCAAGCTGCAACGCCAGAATCAGCCCCACGCACGCCGACACCAGCGACACGATGAACACCGACCTCACGCCCACCCGAATCACCTGCGAGATCACCGCCGGCCGCCCGATCCGCACCTTCCGGTGCACCATCGACAGCAGCACCCACCGCACCGACTCCACGAGCAACCACGTCACCCGCCCAACCTGGTCAAGGACGTGCAGCGTGATCCCCCCGACAAAGTCAAAGGGGAGCAGCGGTACCCTGATCCAGCGACTGAGTGGTTTCTCGCTCATGGTTCAAACTTCAAACCGCTAGTGCATCCGCACGCGTCGCCACAATCTTGAAGACCGTGTGCAGCCGCGCGATCTCAAAGATCCCCCGCACCCGATCGTTCAGGCAGCACAACACCAGCGGGATCTGCGTCTTCTTCGAACCCTGCAACGCCTCCACGAGCGTCGCCAACCCCGGCGTCGCCATGTACGGCACCGACGCAAGATCCACAACCACCCTCGACGGTTTCTGGTCCAGTCCCGCCCTCAGGTACTGCCGAAACGACGGCGCCTCGTGGTACCCGATGTCCCCCTCGGGCAACACCACCACCGCCGTCCCTTCCTTCACCACCGTCACCTTGATCGGTGCACGTTCAGCCACAGCAGTCTCCCTTCGGGCATTGCGCCCGAGTATCCGAGGCACGCTTCACCATCGTGAGCCGCATGCCCACGCCCTCCCGTCGCTCGTACTTCACCTCATCCATGATCTCCCGGATGATGTGAACCCCCAGCCCCCCCGGCTTGATGTCTTCCAACTCCCGCCCCTTGATCTCCGCCGGATCCACCTGCCTCGCCTCATCCTCAATCACGATCATCACCCCCCCAACCCCGCCTTCCCCCGAAAGTGGTGTGATCTCCAGCCAGATCCGCCCATCCTCCCGCTTCTCGTACCCATGCCGCATCACATTAATCAGGGCCTCGTCCGTCGCCAACGCCACCTGCGAAGCCTGCACCTCCGCAAACCCGCACCGCTTCGCCACTTGGTGCACAAGTTCCCGCGCCCCGCAGAGATACGCGGGATTGCTTACCAGCTCTAGCCGCAGATCAGGCCGCACGGTCATCCGCCATTCTCCGTCCCGGTCACGCCCCCTCCACCGCCCCCTCCACGCGCCCCGACCCACACCCGCCAGCGCTCAACCGCCTCGCGACGATCCGCAACGCTCGCCGCGTAATCGTATCCGAGCCGCTCCCCCGTCAGCCGCTCCAATGCCTCGATCGCCAGCAGCCTCGTCGACCCCTCCTTCGCGTCCAGCATTCGCACCAGATGCCGCAGATCCGCCCCCTCCCCCTTCCTCACTTCGGCCACAATCGCCTTGTTCCGCGCCTGGGGCGACGAGCTCTCAAAGCTCGGCTCAATCCCCGGCCCGCAACCGACAAGCACCAACGGAATGACAATCAAGATGAGTCGCACGCCCCCATCATAAAGACATTCACCCGACGCCGCCCAACGCCCTCCCGGGCTAAACTCCCCCTTCCCCCAAAGGGAACATGTTCTCCCCAAGCACCGGAGCAACCGAGCCATGAAAACGCCCATCCTTCCCCACCACGAAGTGGTGCCAATCCTCGATTTCGGCTCCCAGACCGCCCAGCTCATCGCCCGCCGCCTCCGCGAGGCCGGCGTCTTCTCGTGGCTCGTCTCCCCCAAGACCCCCGCCGCCGAAATCGCCGCCCTCAAACCAAAGGGCATCATCCTCTCCGGCGGCCCCTCCAGCGTCTACGAACCCGGCGCACCCACCTGCGACCCCGCCATCTTCAATCTCGGCGTCCCCGTCCTCGGAATCTGCTACGGCATGCAACTCGCCTGCCACCTCCTCGGCGGCAAGGTCGACAAGGCCGACCACCGCGAGTTCGGCCGCGCCAACCTCTCCGTCCTCGATCCCTCCGATCTCTTCGCCGCCATCCCCGACAAATGCACCGTCTGGATGAGCCACGGCGACCAGGTCACCGACGTCAACCACAGCCTCTTCACCCCCATCGCCTCAACCCCAACCTGCCCCAACGCCGCCGTTCGCTCCAAGGACCCCAGCCGTCGCTTCTTCGGCGTCCAGTTCCACCCCGAAGTCACCCACACCCCCCACGGCGCCGATCTGCTCCGCAACTTCCTCTACAACATCTGCAAGTGCGAAGGCTCCTGGAAAATGTCCGACTACGCCGAATCCGCCGCCCGCTCCATCCGCGATCAAGTCGGTAACGCTCACGTCATCTGCGGCCTCTCCGGCGGCGTCGACTCCGCCGTCACCGCCGCCCTCCTCCACAAAGCCATCGGCAAACAACTCCACTGCGTCTTCGTCGACACCGGCCTCCTCCGCAAGAACGAACGCGCCCTCGTCGAACAGACCTTCCGCGATCACTTCCACATCGACCTCAAAGTCGCCGACGCCGAAGCCGACTTCCTCTCCGACCTCGCCGGCATCACCGACCCCCAGGAAAAGCGCCGCCGCATCGGCAAACGCTTCATCGACGTCTTCAAGGCCGCCGCCAAGAGCATCCCCAACGCATCCTTCCTCGCCCAAGGCACCCTCTACCCCGACGTCATCGAAAGCGGCCACGGCCACGCCGGCACCGCCGCCGGCATCAAGCTCCACCACAACGTCGGCGGCCTCCCCGCCGACCTCGGCTTCAAACTCGTCGAACCCCTCCGCGAACTCTTCAAGGACGAAGTCCGCCGCCTCGGCGAAGTCCTCGGCCTCCCCGAACACATGGTCTGGCGACACCCCTTCCCCGGCCCCGGCCTCGCCGTCCGTATCCTCGGCGAAGTCACCAAGCCCAAACTCGACATCCTCCGCGATTGCGACGAGATCCTCCTCGAGGAAATCTCCGCCGCCAACCTCTACCGCAAAACCTCACAGGTCTTCGCCGTTCTCCTCCCCGTCCAATCCGTCGGTGTCATGGGCGACGGCCGTACCTACGACTCCACCATCGCCATCCGCGCCGTCGAAACCCAAGACTTCATGACCGCCGACTGGTCCCGCATCCCCTACGAAACCCTCGCCCTCATCTCCAACCGAATCATCAACGAAGTCCGCGGCGTCAACCGCTGCGTCTACGACATCTCCTCGAAACCCCCCGCCACCATCGAGTGGGAATAACCCCACCCCACCGGCCTACCGATACGCCCGCTCCGCATACTCCCGCATCATCCGTTGCGTCGTGAAGTACGCGCCGTTCACCGCGATCGCGTGCACGCACACCCGCGCCCACTCCACGCGGCTCCCGTGATACACCGGCAGAATGCTGTTCTCCAACTTCTCGTACAGACTCGACGAGTCCCGCTCGTCCGCCTCTTCCCCCCCACCCTCACGCCCGTCCCCGATCCCCCACCCCGTCACGCCTTCAACACACCCCTCACACCACCACCCATCCAACACGCTCAACGACGGAACCCCGTTCATCGCCGCCTTCATCCCGCTCGTTCCCGACGCCTCAAGCGGCGCAATCGGCGTGTTCAACCACAGATCCACCCCCGACACCACGCTCGCCGCTAGGTCCATGTCGTACCCCGGCAAAAACGTCACGTGAACCTGCGTCCCCGTCTCCCGTGAGAGATCGTTGATCCGCCGGATCACCTCGTGCCCCGTCCCATCCTTCGGGTGCGCCTTCCCCGCAAACACCAACTGCAACCCGCCGCCATTCGCCGCGATCGAGTGCAGCCGCGCCGCGTTCCGCAGAATCAGATCCAACCGCTTGTACCCCGTCGCCCGCCTCGCAATCCCGATCGTGAACACCCCCGCGTCCAACCGCTGCCCCGTCAGCCGCTCCACCCGCTCCAGCAACAATGCCTTCGTCCGCCGCCGCGCCGCGAGCACCTCCCCAACCTCCGCACGCAACGCCAGCCTCAACTGCTGCGCATCATCCCTCCACCCCTCGCACACCCGATCAAAAAGCTCCGCCATCGGCGCCGCGATCCACGTCCCCGGATGCACGCCGTTCGTGATCCCCTCCACACTCACCCCCGGGAACATCCGCCTGCACACCTCCGCGTGCTTCCGCGATACCCCGTTCACCCACCTGCTGAACGACAACGCCGTGTGCGTCATGTCCAGCCACCCATCCTTGAAAAACAACGACGCAGGCTCCGTCATCCCCCGCGGCAAGACCCGCGCCGCCAACTGCGCATCAAACCGATCATGCCCCGCCGCGATCGGCGTGTGCGTCGTAAACACGCACCGCGCCCGCACCGCTTCCACATGCGACTCCACGTCCCCGGGCCGATCCGCCGCCTGAACCTCCTCACGCAGCAGTTCAGACACGAGCAACGCCGAATGCCCTTCGTTCATATGGAAACACGTCACCCGCGAGTACCCCGCCGCCCGCAGCATGCGCACCCCGCCCACCCCCAGCAACGCCTCCTGCGCCAGCCGATAACCGCTGTCCCCGCCGTACAACGTCCGTGAAAGCGCGCGATCCTGCGCCGCGTTCTCCGCCATGTCCGTGTCCAACAGCAACACCGGCACCGTGGCGCCCGTTCGCCCACGCACCACGTACCGCCACGCCCGAACGTGAACCTTCCGACCCTCCAACTCGATCGTCGTCCTCGCATCCACCGCCTCAAACGCCACGTCAGGGTCAACCCTGTCGGGGCTCTCTTGCTGCTCCCCAGCCTCACTCAGCGTCTGCCTGAAATACCCCTCGCGATGCAGCAGCGTCACCGCAACCATGGGGATCCCGAGGTCCGCTGCCGCCCGCAGCGAATCCCCCGCCAACACCCCCAGCCCCCCCGCGTACACCGGAACCGCGCTGTCAAACGCGATTTCCATGCTGAAATAGGCCGTGACGGAAGCGTGATTCGTTTTCATATGGAGTCGGTGTCGCCTGGGTGGTGCGTGAACCTCCAAGATAGCAACCCTCCCACCACCCCGTCGTCCGGGAACCTCGGGGCTTTGCCCGGGTCCTGCCGGTTCTCCCACCCGTTCCCGACCTCATCTCCGCATTCTCTCACCACTTCCCCTTGCGATTCCCTACACCCCCGTGTAGATTGTCGCGGGGTTTACTCAGCAGGTCTCGTGCCGTCCATCAGTTCCAAAGCCACGCGCGTGCGTGGCCAGTTCCATTACGAAGGGTGAAAGAGAATGAAGAGCCTCTCGGTATTGTGTCGCACGGCCGCGCCGGCCCTGGTGCTCGCCTGTGCTTCAGGCGCTTTCGGTCAGTGCGCTAACGCCGTCCCCGGCCCCGACGTCATCGTCGGTGACATCCCCGACGTCAGCAACTACGGCCTTGCCAACGGCAAGCGCGCATACGCCATCGGCACCACCTCCTGCAACCTCGGTCAGATCCCCCTCCGCTGGGACGACACGACCAACATGTACCCCGTGATCTCGCAGAACATCTACCGCCTGCGCAACGGGCGCTTCGAGCAGCTCGGCCAGGCTTGGCTCAAGCACGGCTTCTGCGCCCTCCAGGGCAACGTCTGCTGCGCCTGCGCCCCGGGCGGCACCTGCGACGACCTCTACCCCGGTTGCTCCGACCCCTACGGCTCCGGCCTCAACGGCTCCCAGGGCGGCCTCGGACCCAAGCACGAGATCGATGCCGCAGCCGGTTACATCCCGCTCAACTGGAACCCCAACGGTGTGGTCGAGGGCGGCGATACCAACCAGGTCATCTTCAAGCGCCTCCAGGCACCCCAGGCCGACCTCGCCAACGCCGGCGCCCTCTACTTCGTCTCCAGCACCTACATCCAGCCCCAGGACGCTGAGTACGGCAACGACAACAACAACCAGTCCTACCGCCGCGTCACCATCAACGCCACCTCCTTCAACATGTCGCTCAACGACACCACCCGTCGTGGCATCAACGCCATCCAGGCGTGGCGCGACCACGGTCTCGGTCTCAACCAGCCCGACCCCTCCGTCGTGATCACCACTGTCGACGATCCCTCCATCCCCCCGCACGATAACGCGACCATCCCGGGCACCGCCGACGGCGGCCGCTTCCTCCTGGGCGCGAAGGTGACCAACCTCGGCAACGGCCAGTACCGCTACGAGTACGCCCTCCAGAACCACAACAACCACCGGTCCGGCGCCGCCTTCACCATCCCGCTCCCCGCCGGAGCCGTCGTCACGAATGCCACCTTCAAGGACGTCCCCTACCACTCCGGCGAGCCGTACAACGGCACCGATTGGTCCATCAACGTCGGCCCGAGCTCCGTCAGCTTCCGCTGCACCGAGACCTTCGCGCAGAACCCCAACGCCAATGCCCTCCGCTGGGACACGATCTACAACTTCGCCTTTGACTGCAACGTCGCCCCCGTCAACGGCTCCGCCGTCATCGACCTCTTCCGCCCCCCGAGCAGCACCGGCCCCGCGGCCCTCAACGTCGCCGCGCAGATCCCCGACCCCAACGGCGGCGGCATCTTCACGCCCCCCAACGACAACTGCGCCAACGCGTCGACCGTCTTCGACGGCACCACGCTCTTCTCGACCGTCAACGCCACGACCGATGGCCCCGACGAGCCCACCAACTGCAACTTCTCCGCCTACACCAACATCGGCAACGACATCTGGTTCCGCTGGACCGCGACCGCCAGCGGCACCGCGACCGTCTCCACCTGCGGCTCCTCCTTCGACACCAAGCTCGGCGTCTACACCGGCTGCCCCACAGGGTCCAACCAGGTCATCGCCTGCAACGATGACTCGGCCGCCTGCGGCGCCAACAGCCTCCAGAGCTCCCTCACCTTCACTGCCGTCTCCGGCACCACCTACTTCCTCCGCGTCGGCGGATACGCCAGCGGCGCGAACCCGCCCGCCACCGGTTCCGGTAGCCTCAGCGTCGTCGGACCCGTCGTTCAGCCCCCGCCCCCGCCCCCCGCCCCGACCAACGACGTTTGCGCCACCGGCGCGACCCTCGTCACCGTCGGTACCTACAACGGCACCACCGCCGGAACCACCAACGACGGCACCGCCACCTGCGGCAACTCCGCAGCGTCCCCTGACGTCTGGTTCCGCTACCAGGCCTCCGCCGCTGGCACCCTCACCGTCGACACCTGCGGCAGCGACTTCGACACCGTCCTCTCCATCCGCTCGTCCACCTGCTCCGGCACCCAGCTCGGTTGCAACGACGACTACGCCGCCTGCGGCCTCGACTCCCGCGTCCAGATCACCGTCGCCGCCAACTCCGTGTACTTCATCCGCGTCGCTGGCTACAACAACGCCACCGGCAACTACACCCTGAACGTCGCCGGCCCCGCCGGTATCGTTCCCCCGAGCAACGACGGTTGCGCCAACCGCATCGGTATCGGCCTCGGCGCCACCGCCTTCTCCACCGTCGGTGCCACCACCGACGGCCCCACCCACGCCGCGTGCAACTTCTTCGGCAACAACAACGTCACCAACGACGTCTGGTTCAACTACCCCTGCTTCGCCAACGGCAACCTCACCATCGATACCTGCGGTGCCTCCTACGACTCCAAGATCGCCGTCTACGCCAACTCCGGCTGCACCGACTTCGAAGCCCGTATCCTCGGCTGCTCCGACGACGTCTGCGGCAACAACGCCACCGTCACCATCCCCGTCACCGCGGGCTCCAACTACACCATCCGCGTCGGTGGCTTCGCCGGCGCCGTCGGCTCCGGCAACCTCAACCTCACCCTCGTCACCCCGCCCGCCTGCTCCTGGCAGGCCGACGGCTGCTTCGCCGACTACAACAACGACGGCTCCATCGACGGTGACGACGTGATCGCGTTCTTCGCCGACTGGGACAACGGCGGCGAATGCGCTGACTCTGCCGGTGACGGCGTCGACGGCGACGACGTGATCGCCTTCTTCGCCTCCTGGGACAACAACGGCATCGGCTTCCCCGGCTGCTGATCCCACCGCCTCCTCACCCCATCCCCTCCGACCCCCGCCCTCCGGCGGGGGTCTTTCTTTTTGTCCCCACCCCCGCATTCCGCGAAACGCCCCCCTCCCCTTCCACGAACCATCTACACGCCCAGCGGAACCACGGATTCTCGGTCTTCGCCCAGATCTTCTGCTCATCCCTTGCTGGATTGCCGACTCTGGTGTATCTTTGTTCGGGGACTCGTCTCGTGGTACCGGTACGTATTGCAGAGCGCCCGCTGTCGCTCTGCTTTTGCCACCTGTTGTGTAGAAAGGCT
>JBIKMF010000167.1:0-8456 GCA_044359425.1 Phycisphaerales bacterium | reverse complement strand
AGGCGATGAACAAGAGCCAGCCGAACCCGATGGGGATCACGCACCCCGGTGACCAGAAGGTGATCATCGAGGTTGAGCTGATCGCGGCCCGGAACCTGCAGCCCAAGCGGTAAGTCCTGTCAAGACGGAAGGTTGGCCTCGGGCCGACCTGCGAGGAACGCATCCATCGCGGCCAAGTGCCACGGGGAGAGGTGTGCCGTGCGCAAACGGTCGGGGGTCAACCAGATCGCGGCACGACCGGGCTCGGTGAGGATGGGAGTGCCGGGGTCGATCTCGATCCGGTAGAACCACGCGACGACGCGGGGGCCGTCCCGGAGGATGAGCACCGGGGAACCGAGTGCGGACTCGGGCAGGTGAAGGCCCAGTTCTTCGCGGAGCTCGCGGGCGGCGCAGCGGGCGGGGGGTTCGTGGGGTTCGCGGGGTTCGCGGGAGCCGCCGAAGTTGGTGAGGGCACTGGGTGCCGCGCGAGCGTCGGCGGGACGCTGTTCGAGCAGGAAGCGGCCGGCGGGGTCCTGGATGATGACGCAGCAGTACTCGGGCCAGGGGTTTGAGGGCGGCGCGGGCATCGGGTGGGGACGGTAGGGGCCGGGGGGAAGCGGGCGGGTGACGGCGACCTGGCGGGAGCGTGGGGACCGCGCCGCGAGTTTTGATTCAGAAACGCGCAGCGGACCGATAGGATGGGGTTCATGATCAGAGCCGGCCATCTCATCGCGTTGTGCGTTGTGTCGATGCTCACCATCGGTGTCGTGATGGTGAACTCGGCCGTGATGTCTGTTTCGCGCGTGGGACTGTCGGCGCCAGCGGCGCCGGCGCTCACGGCGGACGCGATCATCTTCTCTCGTCAGACGCTGTACATGGCGATGGCGGTGGTGGCGATGGGGATCGGCGCGATGTTGCCGGTGCGGCGGCTGCTGCACGCGTTGCCGGGTCCGTACGAGCCGAACGACATTGTTGGGGTGGGCAAGCCGCTGGCGTTGGTGGGTGGGGCGATGCTGGTGGCGTGTGCGCTGGTCTACGTTCCTGGGCTAGGGGCGGAGATCAATGGTGCGCACCGGTGGCTGCGGCTCCCGATCCCGGGGATTGGCGATGCGCTCAGTGTGCAGCCGAGCGAGCTCGCGAAGTGGGGGCTCATCCCGCTGATCGCGTGGTTCTGCTGGGCGCGGGCGAGCGTGATGGGCGAGTTCATCCGGGGACTGGTGCCGATCCTGTTCCTGGTGGGGTTGATCTCGGGGTTCATCATCCTTGAGGATCTGGGGACGGGGGCGTTGATCGGCGGGATGGCGTGCCTGCTGCTGATCGCGGGTGGGGCGAAAGTCTGGCACTTCCTGCTGTGCGTTCCGGTTGGTGTGCTTGGGCTGGGGGCTGCGATTCTGTCGAGCGACTACCGCCGCAAGCGGATCCTGGCGTTCCTTGATCCTTATGAGGATCCCAAGGGGATCGGGTACCACACGGTGCAGTCGTTGGTGTCGGTTGCGAACGGCAAGGGGTTCGGGCGAGGGCTCGGGCACGGACTGCAGAAGTTCGGGTACTTGCCCGAGGACAAGAACGACTTCATCTTCGCGGTGATCTGCGAGGAACTTGGGATCGCGGGGGCGGCGCTGGTGTGCGGGTTGTTTGGGATGCTGCTGGTGGCTAGCTTCTCGGTCGCGAAGCGGGAGCGGAACACGATCCTGCGGCTGATCGCGTTCGGGATTCCGGCGATGGTGGGATTCCAGGCGGTCTTCAACCTCGCGGTTGTGACGGGGCTTGCACCGAACAAGGGCATCGCCCTGCCGCTGTTGTCGGCGGGCGGAACGGGCTGGATCCTGACGGCGTTCTCGCTGGGCATTGTGATCGCGATCGACCGCACGCGGGTCGCGCAGAGCGAACTGCCCGTGATCGACACGCACCCGGCGGCCAGCGAGGCCCAGGCGATCCCTGCATCGCCGGCCCCAACCCCGGACAACGCAACGCCCGCACAGGCATGAGCGACGACGATTCGAATCCTGCATTTGTTTTCGCTGGTGGCGGCACCGGCGGGCACATCTTTCCTGCGCTCGCGATCGCGGAGCAGGTGGTGGCGGCGCGGCCGGGTGCGCGGTGCACGTTTGTGTGCTCGACACGGGAGCTCGATGCGGAGATCTTGCGTGCGGAGCGGATCGGCGATCGGGCGGCCGAGTACTTTGCACTCGGCGCGAGGCCGTTTGGTCTGGGGCCGCGGACGCTGGCGCGGTTCGTGTTCAACTGGGGGAGTTCGCTGCGGGCGTCGCGGGAGTATCTGCGAGGGGTTCGCGCGACGAACCGGAATGTGACGCTCGTGGCGATGGGCGGCTTCGTGGCGGCGCCGATGGCGCAGGCCGCTCGCGTGGAGCGGATCCCCATCGCGCTCGTGAATCTGGATGCGGTGCCGGGTCGCGCGAATCGCTGGATCGCGTCGCGCGCGGGGCGGGTGTTCACGTCGGCGCCGCTGAGCGATCGAGCGCCCGCGGCGGCGCGGCGAGCGTGGAGCGTGGTGCCGCCGATCGTGCGGGCTGCGGCGGTGTGCACGGATACGCCTGAGCGCTGCCGGGAGATGATGGGATTGGATGCGGGGAAGCCGGTGCTGCTGGTGACGGGCGCGAGTCAGGGGGCGGGATCGATCAACGAGATGATGACGGCGTTTGTGAAGCGGAGGCCGGAGGCGTTGCGCGGGTGGCAGGTGATTCACCAGACGGGGAAGGTTGGGGTTGAGGCGGTTCGCGCGGCGTACGCGGAGGCGGGAGTTCCTGCGGTTGTCGAAGGATTCTTCAGGGAAATGGGCAGAGCGTGGCGTGCGGCGGAGTGCGCGGTGAGCCGGGCAGGGGCGGGGAGCGTGGCGGAGGCGTGGGCGAACGGGGTGCCGACGCTGTTTCTGCCGTACCCGTACCACAAGGACGAGCACCAGAAGTACAACGCGGCCCCACTGGTTGCGGCGGGGGCGGGGCGGCTGGAGCGTGATGCGATCGGAGCGGAGGCGAACCTTGCGCGGGCCGGAGTTGCGCTGGGCGAGATGCTGACGGATGCGGCGTGTCGCAACGGCATGAGGAAGTGCTTTGAATCGTTGGGCCCGGCGGACGGTGCACGCCGGGTGGCCGACGCGATTTTGCACGAAAACCGCGGGATTTCTGGTACATCTCGATGATGTTGTTCGTAGGATATGGGTATGAGTGCGGGAGCTTCTCGAGTTCCGGTGAAAGCAACACGATGCGTGATCTGGCATCCCAGGCGACAGCCCGTCGACGCCGAGTTGATCGGTGCGTTGCGCGCGAAATCGATTGAACTGAGTCACCGTGCGGACAACGAGTTCGCGGCGTTCGCGGCGTTGTGCACGCTGGCGAAGTCGGCCGACGCGGCCCACACGGCGACGGTGCTCCTGATCGTTGAGCCCAAGTCCCATCCCGCGGCGACGCAGCTCGCGAAGCTGTTGCAGCGGTATCCGTTGCACACGACGCTGTGGGTGTACGACCGAACGACGACGCCGCGGCTGCGGGCGGCCTCGCCTCGCGATCTGGGCGAACCGGCGGCGGCGGTACCGATGGCTGCGAAGCCTGCGGAGGCACCGAAGTTGCGGCTGGCGAGCGACGAGCCGACGCCGGCCGCGGTGCCGGAGGCACCATCACCGGCGCACCTGTTGACTGATGAGGAACTCGCCTTGTTGTTGGCCACGGATCCGAAGAAGGAGTTGTAGGGGGCTTTGTAAGTTCTCGGACCTGTCATGACGCCAAAGAGCGCAATTCTTGACCGTATTGTTCCCGAGCCGAACCGCCGTCACGGACACTCCGTAGCGGCGCATTCGGTGGAGGACGGCGATCCCATGGGCGTGGCGGGTGACCAGAGCGCAAAGACCACACGGGTGGTGCTCGTCGGCAGGACGGGCATCGATGGTGTGCTGCGCGCGGATCCTGGGTTGGAGCTGGTGCGGGTGCACAGCGCGTTGGATGCGATCGGCGAGGTGGCGTTTCCGACGGAGGAGACGGACCTGTCGCCGGTGGTGGTGCTGAGCCGCGAGGTGCAATCGGAGCTGACGGCGGGGTCGGGCGTTTCGGGGGGAACGAGCAGGCTGAGCGAGTTTGTCGAGAGCTTGCGGGGGCTGAACACGGGGGTGCGGGTGATCGCGCTGACCGATGGCGGGCCCGTGGCGTACAGCGTGCTGTTTGATGCGGTGCTCGCATCGGACGCGACGGGGGAGACCATTCGGGCGACGGTGGTGCCGCCGGTGCGGTCGGTGCTGGGCGCGGCGTCCAAGCCTGCGCCGGTTGCGGAACCGTTGCCGGAGGTGAAGCCTCGTCAGGAGCCGCCGGTGATCGAGGTCCGGCGGGCGGAGGTGGCGAAGCCGGAGGGCGGAAGAACGGAAGCGGGACGACCTGAAGCGCCGGGGCGTGCGTCGGCGTGCGGGGATACCGCGCTGGTGGCGCTGGTGCTGAAGGGATTGGATCCGCTGCCGACGGCGCTGGAGGTGATCCGCGACCGGTGTGCGGACGTGAGCATCCAGTTCGTGGCGGGGAAGGGGCCGACGGGGGCGAAGGGCGTGGCGGTGTCGTGGGACGGAGCGGAGTTGGGGACGCTCACGACCGAGCAGACGCCGGCGACGGTTCTCGCGGTGCACGCGAAGTGGCTGGCGGGCTGGATGCGGATGCACAACCAGCACACGCAGCTCCGCGAGGCCGCGTTCAAGGATCATCTGACGGGGGCGTGGAACCGGCGGTACTTCGAGCGCTTCCTGGACACAGCGATCGAGCACGCGCGGGGACGGCGGCAGCAGTTGTCGGTGATGATCATCGACATCGACAACTTCAAGCAGTACAACGACCAGCACGGGCACGAGTCAGGTGACAAGATCCTCTGCGAGATCGTGGGGCTGCTGACGAGCGTGATCCGTCCTTCGGATCGGGTCTGCCGGCTGGGGGGCGATGAGTTCGTGGTGATCTTCCACGATCCAGAGGGCCCGCGTCAGGAGGGCAGCAAGCACCCGATGGACGTGCACCAGATCGCGCGACGGTTCCAAGATCAGGTATCGCGGCACCGGTTCCCGCAGCTGGCGGATCGGAGCGCGGGGTCGCTGACGGTTTCCGGCGGGCTGGCGACGTTCCCTTGGGACGGCTCGAACCCGGAGCAACTGCTGGCTCGGGCGGATCAACTCGCGCTGCAGGGCAAGCGGCAGGGCAAGAACATGATCACGTTCGGCCCGGGCCCGACGACCTGACGCGGGGCTATTTCTCTTCGACGATGAACGGGGTGCCGTACGTGGTCCCGATCCAGGACTCGCGTTCGCCGAGTCTTCCGCTCACGTGCCGACCGACGCGGCGCTCCATGTTGGTCATGAACACGGTGTGGGGTGAGTCGGAGACGTGACGCGTCGGCGTGAACCGGTCGCCGGAGTACAGCGGCTGGGACGTGAGGCGAACGGCGTCCACTCGGCCCTTGAAGAACGAGGTCGGCTCGCCCCCGGAGGCGATGTCGGCACCGATGGCGAGGGGGAGCTTGTTGGTCTTGCGGACTCCTTCGCCGGGGGTGGATCCGACGAGGGCGCCATCGACGTAGAGGCGGACTTCCTTGCCATCGAAGACGCCGGCGATGTGGTGCCACGTTCCGGGCTTGAGGGAGCCGGCGACGCCTCGGGCGGAGACGTACTTTGTACCGAGGAAGACGGAGAACTCGGGGCGTCCCTTGCTCACGAAGATGCCGTAGTCGGAGCCCTCGGTCTTGCACAGCAGGCCTGTGCGGTCGCCGAACTCATCGGCGTTCATCCAGCACTCGAGGGTAAAGGGACCGTCGGCGAGCTTGCACTCAAAGGGCTGGACGAGGAGGGCGTCGTCGCCGTCGAGTCGCATCACGGTTTCGGAGGTGATGGGCGGGAACTCGACGCTGCGGAGATCAACGGGCATCTCGGAGTCGACGCGCGGGAGGGGGTAGCGGGCGGTGGGCATGAGCACATCGGCATCGATGGAGGCCACGGGGGCCGCGTAGAACGAGTCGATTCCGCCGGGTTGGCGTGCGAGCACGAACTCGACGGCGACGGCCTTGCCGGCGGGGACGCGCTGGTGCATGTGATCGGGGGAGAGCATCCAGCGGGAATCGGGGCTGCCCGCGGCGACGGTGATCTCGATCTCATAGGGCGTGGTGTTGCGGTACTCGAGGCTCACGCTTCCGGAGACCGATCCATCGGGCGAGGCCTTTGCGCCGGTTGCGTAACGCGGTTCCTCCGCGGCCTGTCTCTTGCAGTGATCGGCGAACTCACCGGTGATCTCGCGCACGTTCATGGCTTCACCGACCGGGACGCTGGCCATGGCGACCTGTCCCTTGCGGACGGTGACGATGTTGTAGTGGTGGAGCCAGCCCGCGGCGGGGACATCGCCGGACTGGCCACCGCCAACGGTCGCGAGGGTCACGTACTCGATCCCGTCCTTGGGGTCGTAGCGCATGCGGTGGATGTGGCCGGCGAAGACCGCGGTGACGTTGCCGGCGGAGACGAGACGCTGGTGGACGCGGTCCCACTCGTTTCCGTAGTTGCCCCCGGTCCAGCGCGGGTGGTGGAGGAAGAGGAAGATGTGGTCGGCGTCCTTCGCCTTGGTGAGGACGCCGTCGAGCCAGGAGAACTGCTCCTCGCTCATCTTGTGGTTCTCCGGCTTGCTGAAGGCCTTCTCGCCCGTCTCGGGGTTGGTCTCGTCGCTGTACAGCGCGATGAACCAGCTGTTCTTGTGTTCGAAGGCGTACCAGAGGGGGCCGAAGTGCATCTCGTAGTTTTCGTCGTGCTCGAACTTGGGTTTGTCGGGTCCGCGCCAGTACACGTCGTGATTGCCGGCGACGGGGAACCATGGGCAGCGGAGTTCGTTCATGATCGTCTTGTACTCGCGCATCTGCTCCATCCAGGCGTCTTGGGCGTTGTAGCCGTTGATGAGATCGCCGACGGTCATGACGAGGTCGGGCTCGAAAAGGTTGGTATCGCGAACAGCGTCGGCGAGAACCTTGACACCGTCGACCGGGCCGCCGGTGCGATCACCGAACACCACGAAGCTGAAGGCGTCCTTCTCCTCCGGCAGCGGAAGCACGATGTCGCTCTTGCGACTGGTGACGAAGCGTTCGGGCGTCGGCGCCTCGGTGCCATGCTTGGGGTTGTGGTGGTGGACGTGGCGCTGGTGTCCGATGTTGTCGGCGGGTGCCTGTTCTTGGGCCCGCGCCGCGGGCGTGGCGACCGCGAGGGTGAGCGCGAGGAAGGAGCGGACGATGCCGGTGCGTTCGATGATCATGGACAATGCTAAACGGTCGGCTCCGGGCCCGGACAAAGGTCTTGTGAAACCTGGGCCGCTCCGCCGGGGGTACCCCGAGCGAGCAACATTATGAAGTGGTACCCTTCGGGCAGGGAGGTCTGCATGTGGTACATCGTTGGGGCGGTCGTCTTCATCGTCGTGGCGGCGGTTCTCTTCTTGAAGTCTCGCAATCGCCGCGAGCCTGATCTGGTTTCCATCGTCATCCTTCGCACCTCGCCGGCGGGGCTCAGCGACGCGAGCATCCGCGCCGCGCACCGGCGGGCGTACGGCAGCGAGCCGCGGATCGAGCGGATGCCACGAGGCCCGGGCATGGTGGGGATCGCACTGATTGCGCCCGACGCCCCGCCGATCACGGTGCTCGACTCCGCGGAGGCGTACATGTCGGAGGAGGAAGCTGCGGAGACCGCGTCCCGGGCCGAGCACCCGGAGCTCCGCCGGGCGATTCTGGAGCACCGGTCGTGGGTCTCGGTCGATGCGATGGGGATCGATGCGCGTCGAGCGTCGAAAGAGGCGATGTCGAAGGTACACGCGTACCTGGGGCGCCTGGCGGCGGAGTTCATCGATGGCAACAGCACTTTGCTCTTCCGGCCGTTCGACAACCGCGTAGGGCGTGCGGGCGAGGCCGAAGCCCGGCTGCTCTCGGCGGGCCGCTGCGACGAGGCCTTCGGGGACGCGGATCTTCACGCGCCGGTGACGCAGACGCGCGCGGACGACCCCGCTATCAACGGGGCGATGCAGGAGGCCGCGCGGAGGCTGCCGGAGTTTGTGGCGAACTGGAAGGCGGCCTCGTCGCGTGGGCCGACGATGATCAAGGGCCGCTTCCCGGCCGGCGAGGGCGGGCACGAGTACATCTGGTGCTCGGTGGTGGAGGAGACGGGGTCCGGGTTTAAGGGGAAGATCGAGAACAACCCGGTCGCGCCGGGGATCCCGCCGAAGGGCACGGTGGTGGAGGTGCCACTCGAACGAATCGTCGACTGGGCGTACCTGAGCGAGAAGAACGAACCTGTGGGGCTGTTTGTGGACAGGCTGCTGATGAAGATGAACAAGTAAGGCGTGCAAATAAGAAAGCCGCCGCGTGTTTCCACGCGGCGGCCGTTCACGTCGTCACTTGACCACTTGGTCGCTTCCGGCTTACTTCGTCGCCTTCTTCTTCGAGGGGGTCTTCATGAACGCGGGGACGCCGTCGCCCTT
>JBIKMF010000008.1:0-29006 GCA_044359425.1 Phycisphaerales bacterium | reverse complement strand
GAGGGAGGTGGCGATCTGCCAGGCGGCGGGTGGGTCGCTGGAGGAGATGCGGAGCATGAGGACGAAGGGGCCGACACCGGGGATGAAGGACATGGTGGTGGCCATGACGCCCTTGGGGTCGAGGATGATGGGCATCATGAGGATCATGGGGGAGACGATGATCAGCATGAGCGGGGTCATGAGGGACTGGGCTTCGTGGATGTCGTTCACGGCGCTGCCGATGGCGGCCATCATGCAGGCGATGAAGCCGAAGCAGAGGAGGAAGAGCGCGACCATGAGGACGAGGTTTCCCCAGTCGACGAGGTGGGCTTGGCGGAAGACGATCATGGCGGAGATGCCGAGGAATGAGTAGAGGACGAGGATCATGAGGCCGGCGCACATCTGACCGATGATCTTTCCGACCATGAGTTCGAGGGGAGAGACGGCGCTGAGGAGGACCTCCATGATGCGGTTGCTTTTCTCCTCGATGGTGGAGGTGAGGAGGAACTGGCCGCCGGTGAAGGTGGAGATCCAGAGGAGGATCATGAAGCCCATGGGGACGAACATCTGGGCCATTTCGCCGGATGAGGTTGCGCCCTGCGCGGTCCAGGTCTCGACGTCGGGCGGGTCGAAGCGCATGAGGGTGCGGACGGCGGCGGGGTCTTCGTTGTTGGATTTGAGGCGGGCGTCGATGACGGCTTCGCGGACTTTGGAGCGGAGGAGGCCTTGGACGCGGATGTCGAGGCGGGCGCGGACGGACATGGCGTAGGTGCCGAAGTCGTCTTTGGCGGCATCGCGGGTGAGGGCGTCGTTGTCGATGGTGATGAGGGCGAGGAGTTGTTCGCCGTCTTCGGTTTTCTCGAGGAGGCGTGGCTTGATCGTGGCGGGGTCGGTGTTGGGGGGGAGGATGGTGATTTTGAGTTCGGGGACTTCGACGGAGTCGGCGGCGGCGGCGACGGCGGAGGTGGCCTGCTGGGCCTGGTCGGGTGGGAGGGACTTGGCGATTACCTTTGCCGCGGCCTTTTTGGTGGATTCGGTCTGGTCGGTGATCCAGGCCTTGATGGCTTCGGGGGAGAGGGTGCGTTCAAGTTCGGGGGTTGCCGCGGCGGCGGTGGAGTTGTCGATGATGGCGACTTCACCGGCGACGGCGGGGGGCTTGCGGTTGACGAGGGCGAGGGCGAGGGGTGCGGCGACGGTCATGATGAGGGGCATGACGAGGACGCCGATGATGAAGCCCTTGGTGAGGACGGTGGCGAGGAAGTCTCGTTTGGCGACGTGGAAGGTTTTGATCATGATTAGTCTCCGCCGCCTTCGAGGGAGCTGGCGAGGGTTGCCATGGGGGAGCGGAGCGAGGCGAGGAGTTTCTCGCGTTCGTCCGGTGGGAGGGTCTGCTGGACGATGTCGATGAAGATGTCTTCGAGGGAGGGGCGGACGACTTCGACGCGGGGGTCGGCGGTGGTGGAGGCGTGGAGGTCGAAGAGTCTGCCGCGACGGTCGACGGAGGCGACGCCGGGGATGCGGGTGAAGGTGGCGGGGTCGGTGGCGGGGTCGAGGGGTTCGACGGCGACGGTGCGTGGGTCGAACTTGGAGCGGATGTTCTGTGGGGAGTCGTCGAGGACTTTGCGGCCCTGGTGGATCATGATGACGCGGTCGCAGAGGGCTTCGGCCTGGAGCATTTGGTGGGTGGAGAAGATGATGGTGCGGCCGGCGCGGTGTTGTTCGTCGATGAGTTCGCGGAGGAGGCGGGAGTTGACGGGGTCGAGGCCGCTGAAGGGTTCGTCGAGGATGATGAGGTCGGGTTCGTGGATGATGGAGGAGACGAACTGGACCTTTTGCTGCATGCCCTTGCTGAGTTCTTCGCACTTTTTCTTGAGGACTTCGGAGAGGCCGACGCGGGCGAGCCAGGTTTTGACTTTGGCGTCGAGGCCGGCTTCGTCGAGGCCTTTGAGGCGTGCCATGTAGGCGAGGAAGGCGCCGACTTTCATCTTCTTGTAGAGGCCGCGTTCTTCGGGGAGGTAGCCGATGCGGTCTTTGCTTTCGACGGCGGAGGCTTTTCCGAGGACGGAGAGCTCGCCGGAGTCGGCGAAGAGGATGGACATGATCATCCGGATGGTGGTGGTCTTGCCGGCGCCGTTGGGGCCGATGAAGCCGCAGAGGGAGCCTTCGGGGATGGAGAGGTCCATGCCTTCTACGGCGACCTTGGTGCCGAAGGTTTTGCGGATGTTGCGGAGGGTGATGGCGTCGGCCAAGGGTGGGTGCTCCGGTGGGAGGGGATTAGAAGTCGCGACGGCAGAATATGAGGGTTGCGATGCCGAGGATGACGGCCTCGAAGCCGAGAGAGGTGCCGATGATCCACCAGAGGGGGCGGGATCGGAACTCGTCTTCGGCCTTTTGGGCGCGGGCGGAATCGGAGACGCGGATGTCGTCGGAGTCGTCGTTGCGGATGCGGACGCCTTCGTCGCGTTCGACGAGGCCGGCGATGTCGGCCTGGGAGATCATCCGGCGTTCGAGGACTTCGATGGTTTCGGAGGTCTTGGGGAGGATGGTCTTGGTGACGTAGAGGATGGTGGTCCAGCGCTGCCAGGTGCGGAGGCTGTCTTGTTCTTCGGCGAGTTTGGAACGGCGACCGGGGAGGAGGGGGTTGGCGGCGTCGAGTTGCGCCTGGGTGTACGTGGGTTCGGGAGTGGCGGGGTCGCGGGTCTTCTCGAGTTCTGTGGTCGTGTTCTTCTCCATGCGGGCGATGCGGGCCTCGAGGGCTTCGATGCGGAGCTCGCTGTTGCTGCGGAGGGCGACCATGATGGTGTCGGTGGAGTTGAGGCCGAACATCGCGAGCCAGAAGAGGATGGTGATGAGGAGCGCGGCGATGGTCGAGCGGGTGATGACGCCGATGAGCGTGCAGACGCAGAAGAGGTAGCTGTAGAAGAGCACGATGATGGGAACGGCGAGGAAGACGTCGGGGATCCACGCGCCGCCGCGGATGCCGATGAGGAGGAATGCCGCGGTGGCGAAGACGGTGACCTGGAGTGCGGTGAAGAGGAGGCAGGTGACGAACTTGGTGAGGAGGAGGCGGGCGCGGCCGACGGGTTTGCTGAGGGTGAGTTCGATTGCGCCGCCGGCGATGAAGTCGGGGATCATGCCGGCGGTGGAGATGAGGGCGAGGATGGTGGCGGCCCAGGCGAGCCAGATTTTGACGCCGAGGTTGTTGTAGACGAGTTTGTAGAAGGTGGCGGGGGAGATGACGTTGGCGTTGAAGAGATCGATGGGGAACTCCCACACGATGATCTTCAGGCCTTTGTCGGTGATGCCGATCATGCCGAAGACGGCGACGACGAGGCCGGAGAGGATGAGGGTGATCCAGAAGAGCTTCTTGGAGTTGAGCTCGCGGTAGGAGTCGAGGAGCATGGCGGCGAAGACGTTCATGGGCGCACCGCCTCTCCCCGCGCGGCGCCGGGTTTGAGGGCTTTCCCGCTCGTGGGGTCGGTGACTGCCTGCATGAAGAGGTCCTCGAGGCTGGGGCGGAAGGGGCGGATGCTCTGGATGGTGCGGTGGTCGCGTCGGAGGGCGTCGACGATGGGCATGAGTTGGTTGGTGTCGTCGCCGGCGATGCGGAGGGTGTTGCCGGCGATGCGGACCCAGAGGCCGTTGTCGAGGGTGAACTCGCGGCGGCCGTTGGAGCCGGCGGTGCAGCGGACGAGCGACTCTTCGGCGTCGGGGGATTCGGGGACTTCGAGGGCGACGTAGCGCTGGTCGCGGGTGAGTTCGTCGATGGTGCCCTGGCGGGAGACCTGTCCCTGGACGAGAATGGAGACGCGGTCGCAGACCATTTCGAGTTCGCTGAGGAGGTGGGAGTTGAGCAGGACGGTCTTGCCGCGGGATTTGAGGACGCTGAGCATTTCGCGGATGTCGCGGCGGCCGACGGGGTCGACGCCGTCGGTGGGTTCGTCGAGGACGACGAGGTCGGGGTCGTTCATGAGGCTCTGGGCGATGCCGATGCGTTGGCGCATGCCTTTGGAGTAGCCTTTGACGCGGGTGTGGCCCCAGTCCTTCATGCCGACGAGATCGAGGAGGTCTTCGGCGCGGGCCTTGCGGTCGGCGCGGGGGACACCGGCGAGCGAGGCGTAGAAGTCGAGGAGTTGGCGGCCGGTGAGGTAATCGGGGAAGCGGTGGTGCTCGGGGAGGTAGCCGACCTTGCGGAGGGTTTCCTTGTTGCCGACGGGGTTGCCGAGCACTGTGCCGTCGGCGCGGGAGGCGCGGATGACGGTCATGAGGATCTTGACGAGGGTGCTTTTGCCGGCGCCGTTGGGGCCGAGGAGGCCGAAGATCTCGCCCCGATGGACTTTCATGTCGATGCCGCGAAGGGCTTGAACGCCGCCGGAGTAGGTTTTGGCGACGTGTGCGAGGTCGATGGCGAAGTCTGTGGTCATCGGGGCTTATTTCCTGCGTGCGACGACGTGGAAGAGGTGGTGGTGCTTGGTGCCTCCGAGGGCGTCTTCACCGTCTTTGTCCACTTCGTCGCACCAGAGTACGTCGAAGGGCAAAAGGAGTTTCTCGAGTTGTGGTCTGGAGAGGTGGCTGCGGGGTCGGATGGGGGCCCATTCGTCGCGGTCGCCGAAGAACTGGCCCGAGAAGAAGCCGCCGGGGAGGAGGCGGGCGAGGATCCAGTCCCAGAGGGCGGGGAAGGCGTCGGGGTCGCAGAAGGGGAGGGCGAAGCTGGCGTTCACGAGGGAGGCGGGTTGGCGGAGGGCGGGGTCGAGGGGGATTGCCTCCATGGAGATGTGGGCGGTGAGGAGTCTGGGGGAGTGGTCGGGTGGGGTGGAGGCTTTGAGCATCTCAAGGCCGCCGTGGTGCGAATCCAGCGCGAGGACGGACCAGCCGCGACGGAGGAGTTCGCGGGTGTCTCGGCCTTCGCCGCAGGCGACGTCGAAGGCGAGGCGGTGGTTGCCGGGGCCGAGGAGGTCGAGCGCGCGGAGGAGGGTGTCGCGGGGTGGTTTGTCGTGGACGGCTTGGAAGTAGGCGGGCCAGTCGCGTTGGTAGTCGGGTGAGATGGTCATCGGGTGCGCTCTTTGGTCTTTGGACCGCTAGGCTTGAACATGTACGAGAATACGCAGGACTTTGTGGCGGCTTTGGAGCGTGCCGGTGAGTTGAAGCGGGTGCGGGCGAAGGTGTCGCCGGTGCTCGAGATCACGGAGATTACGGATCGGGTGAGCAAGTCACCGGCGGCGCACGCGGGATCGGCGTCGGCTGCGCGGAACGATCCGCGGCATCACGATCTGGGTGGGCACGCGTTGCTGTTTGAGAACGTGGAGGACTCGCCGTTTCCGGTGCTGATCAACGCGTACGGGTCGTATCGTCGCGCGGAGATGGCGTTTGGGTGCAACGAGGCGGGGCCGGGGGTTCAGGCGGGGCACACGCCGGGTGGGTTTGATGCGCTGGGCGAGAAGGTGGGGAAGCTGGTGAAGCCAGAGCCGCCGCCGACGCTGCTGGCGAAGCTGCAGAAGCTGCCGGAGTTGCTCGAGCTGGCGAAGATTCCGCCGAAGCGGGTGTCGAGCGGGGTGTGCCAGGATGTGGTGTTGAAGGATGATGCGGCGGATTTGACGAAGTTGCCGCTGCTGCGGTGCTGGCCGCACGACGGGGACTACGCGGCGCTCGGGTACCCGGAGGGGATCAACGACGGCGTGCCGGGGTTGGGCTCGGGAGGGGAGTGGGAGCAGAAGTATCGCGGGCGGTACATCACGCTGGGGGGGATCCACACGATCCACGCGGATGACTTGGGGAATCCGGCGGCTCCGTCGCGGAACATCGGGATGTACCGGGTGCAGTTGCTGGGCAAGCGGAAGGCCGCGATGCACTGGCACATGCATCACGACGGTGCGCGGCATTGGCGGTCGTGGAAGAAGAAGGGCGAGCCGATGCCGGTGGCGATTGCGCTCGGGGGTGAGAGCATTCTGCCGTACGCGGCGACCGCGCCGATGCCGCCGGGGATCAGTGAGCTGCTGCTCGCGGGGTTCTTGAATCGCGGGGCGATTCCGCTGGTGGATTGCAAGACGGTGCCGCTGCAGGTGCCTGCGAACTCGGAGATTGTGATCGAGGGGTATGTGGACACGGGGGCGGGGTTCATCGGGTGGGAGCCCCGGGATGTTCTGGCGAGAGGAGAGGGAGTGGGGGGGAAGAGCGGAGCGGAGCGGGAGGCGTTTTGGAAGCGGGAGTTGGGCGCGGGGGCGGTGTTTGAGGGGCCGTTTGGCGATCACACCGGGTTCTACTCGTTGCCGGATCGGTACCCGGTGCTGACGGTGACGGCGATTACGCATCGGCGGAACGCGGTGTATCCGACGACGATTGTGGGGTTGCCGCCGCAGGAGGATTACTACCTGGGGAAGGCGACGGAGCGGATTTTCCTGCCGTTGTTGAGGACGATCGTGCCGGACATCATCGACTACGACCTGCCGATGTTCGGGACGTTCCACAACTGCGCGTTCATCAAGATCCGGAAGGAGTACCCGCTGCATGCGCGGCGGGTGATGCACGCGATCTGGGGAGCTGGGCAGATGTCGTGGACGAAGGCGATCGTGGTGGTGGACGAGGATGTGGATGTTCACGACCACGAGGCGGTGATGTTCCATGTGTGCGCGAACGCGGACCCGGGGCGGGACTTTGAGGTGGTGAACGGGCCGCTGGATATCTTGGATCATGCCGCGCCGAGGCTGGGGGCGGGGCACAAGGTGGGGGTGGACGCGACGCGGAAGATTCCTGGGGAGGAAGTGGGGGGTCACGCGGTGCGGCCGTTTCCGCCGATTTTGCGGATGGGGGAAGAAATTCGGGCGCGGGTCACCACCCGTTGGGGGGAGTACGGAATCCCGGGGCGGGGGTGACGGGGAGGGGGCGAAGGCCTATGATTCGCTGAGGCCTTTGCTATGCGGAGAGCAGCTCTCCATGGGGGCCTCACGACCGACGCTCGATTTCGCCCGAGTTCCAGCAGCGGTTTTCACGGTTCCTCCTCGGGCAGAGTTCGAGTGTTTCGAATGATCAAGTTGTACGTCGGTAACCTCCCCTTCAGCACCTCTGACGAAGACCTCCGGCAGCTGTTTGAGCAGCACGGTCAGGTTCTGAGCTCGTCGATCGTGATGGATCGGGAGACCGGCCGCTCTCGTGGCTTCGGCTTCGTTGAGATGGCGGATCCGGAGCAGGGCAAGGCGGCGATCACTGCGCTGCACGGCACGCAGATGGCGGGTCGTGACCTCACGGTGAACGAGGCTCGTCCGAAGGAGTCGCGTCCGGGTGGCGGCTTCGGCGGCGGTCGTGGCGGCGGCGGTGGCGGCGGTGGCCGCGGCCGTGGCGGCTTCGGCGGCGGCGGTGGTGGCGGTCGCTCTGGCGGCTGGTAAATCAACCGTCTGAAACGGTAAAAACGCACAAGGCCCGCGCTTCCATGCACGGGCCTTGTGCTTTTTAGACTGTGGCCTGGTTCAGGCGACGAGGTTGGTGGCGGTTTCGATGGCCTCCACGACCTGGCGGACCTGGAAGGGCTTCTTGAGGAAGTGGTCGAATCCCTGGGAGCGGAGGGAGAGGGCCTGACCGTCGGTGAGCTTGCTGCTCATGGCGATGATCTTGGTGAAGGAGAGGTTCTCGCTTCGGCGGACGTTGTCGGCGACGAGACGGGATTCGTTGTCGCCCATGTGGAGGTCGAGGAGGAGGACATGGGGCTTGAAGCGCTCGCACTCCATGCCGGCCTGGAAGGCGGTGGTGGCGGTGTGGACCTCGTAGGAGGTCTGATCGGTGAGGATCTTGGCGAGGGTTTCGACGATTTCCTTTTCACCGTCGGCGATGAGGACGCGGGTGCGTCCGGAGTTCATGCCTTCCAGTGGGATACCGTGGGCACGCATGAACTTGACCAGTTCGGCGGTGGGGATCCGGCGGTCGCGGGATCCGGGGATTCGGTATCCCTTGAGGGCACCGGAATCGAACCACTTTGAGACCGTGCGTGGGGCGACGTTACAGATTTTCGCCACTTCGCCGGTCGTCAATACATCTTTGTCCATCGGCATTGTCGCACCTCGCAAACTCAGGGGTCGGCATGCCTCCCCATCCAAACACGGCGGCTCCGTGTGCCCGCACGCGTCAACCATCCCATCGGCACTCGCGGGGGGGCGGTTCAGCGGCGGGGAGGATTGATTCTGAAGAAACGAAATAGGGGGGGTGGGAGGAACCTCTGGGGTAGGAGGGGCGGACTTGTGGGGGGCGGGGGTCGGGTTGGATTTGACGCAGGGGGATCGAGCCCGTTACAGTGTTCCCCTTCCACCGCGAGGGAGGCCTTTGTACGGGTCGTCGTAAGATCCGTGACGAAGCGATCGCGGCGGGGGCGTGTCGAATGCCAACAGGTGCTTTGAGGAGCCTCGCGTGTCCCACCGTTCCCAGCTTTGCCGCTCGACTGTGTCTGGTTTCCTGATTGCCGCGATGATCGGTGCGTGCGGGCTTCCCGCGGGGGTTGCGGTTGCGCAGCAGGAGGGGAGCGGGACGACGACCGAGGTCGCGATGACCGAGGCGGAGTTGCTCGCGGACTTCCTGCACTATGTGCGGATCGACCGGTCGGATCTGGCGGCGGCGATGGGCCGGGATCTGCTGGATCGCAAGATGAACGCGATTGAGTTCGCGAAGCTGGTTGAGGCGGGGGATGTGGAGCGATTCGACTCGACGGCTCGGCGGGCTCTGAAGGTTCGCGAGCTGGAGTCGATCGCGGGGGATGTCCTGAAGCTGTACGAGGCCGGCAAGCTGGCGCGGGCGCGGGATCCGGAGGAGATCAAGCGGAACATCGACCTGCTCACGGGCACGCTGCGTGGGAAGCTGCTGGCGAAGAGCCGGCTGATTTCCGCGGGCGAGTACGCGACGAAGGACATGCTGACCGCGCTGCTGGATCGCAGCAATCCGGCTCGCTCTGCCGAGGTTCAGCGGGTTTTCGTGGAGATGGGCCGCCAGGCCATCATCCCCCTGTGCACGGCGATGATGTCGCTGCCCGCGGCGCAGCAGGAGCAGCTTGCGAACGTGATCGGGCAGATTCCTTACCGGACCAGCCTGCCGTTCCTTTCGGATCTTGCTGAGACCACGAAGAACGACGGCGTGAAGGCGGCGTGCGAGCGTGCGATCGCGCGGCTGGGGGGCGCGAACGGCGACACCTCGACCATGTACGTGCAGCTCGCCGAGGGGTACTACGCGGAGAAGAACGAACTGACATCCTTCCCGAACGAGGATCACCAGCTTCTGTGGGAGGCCACCCCGCAGGGCGGGCTCACCCTCACGGCGATCAAGACGCCGGTGTTCCACGAGGCGATGGCGATGCGGTTTGCCGAGCGTGCGATGCAGGTTCAGTCCAAGAGCGGGGGCGTCGTGCCCGAGACCGTGGCCCTGTGGGTGTCGGCGAACTTCTCCCGTGAGATTGATACGCCCGACGGTTATGTGAACCCGGCGTACCCGGTTGAGGGTGCCGCGGGTCCTGGGGCGACGGTTCGTCGCGGTGCGGATTACTTCGGTGTGGCGGCGGGCGCGGATGTGGCCCAGATGGTTCTCGGTCGCGCGATTGACTCGAAGGACACTCCGCTGGCGCGACGTGCGCTTCAGGCGGTCGAGCGGACGGTCGGTCACTCGGCGATCGTGGGCTCGGGTGGCGGGCGTGCGCCGCTGGTCGAGGCTCTGGGGTATCCGAACCGTCGGGTTCAGTTCGAGGCGGCGCTGGCGCTCGCGGCGGCTCAGCCGGCGACGGCCTTCGGCGGCGCGGATCGCGTTGTTCCGACTCTTGCGGGGACCCTGCGCGGGGCCGCCCGTCAGACCGCTGCGATTCTGACCTCTGATGCGGAAACCTACCAGGGCATCCGCTCCTCCCTTGAGACGATGGGCTACACGGTGTTCCCGCAGGGCCGCTCGGTGGCGGACCTTGAAGGGCCGATCTCCGACGCTGGCAACGTGGATCTGGTTGTGAGCGTGATCAGCGCGGCCGACCGTGCGGGCGGTGTGGTGGAAGAGGTTCGCAACCACTCTCGTCTGGCGGCGACTCCGGTGCTGTTCCTCACGAACCAGGATTCTTATATTGAACTGGGCCGGCGGTACGCGACGGACGGTTCCATCATGGTCCGTCAGGTGGGCCTCCCTTCGGAGACCCTTCTGCGTGCGGCGTACGACCTTGTTCAGCGGGCTTCGGGCGGGCCGATCTCGTCGGATGAGGCGGATGCCTACGGCTCGCGGGCGCTTTCGGCGATGCGTGACCTTGCGGTGTCGGGGAACTCGGTGCTGCCGGTCGCGGACGCGGCGACGGTCCTGATCGCGGCGGTGCCCGAGGCGAGCGGTCAGACCAAGCTCCGGATGGTCGAGATCCTTTGCCGGATCGGCGAGGAGCGGGCGCAGCGGGCGTCGATGGACGCGGCGTTGACGGCCGAGGGCGACGAGCAGGTCGCGTTGCTCGACCTGGTCGCGGGCTCGGCGAAGCGGTACGGCAACAATCTTGAGGCACGCCAGCTTTCCCGCCTGATCTCGATCGCGAAGGACGGAACGGATGCACAGGCGACTGCCGCGGCGTCTCTGATGGGTGCGCTGCAGCTCCCGAATGGGGAGTTGCTGCCGCTGATCACTGGCGGAAAGTAAGAGCAACCTTGGATTCGATCTGGAAAGGCCCCCGGATGGTCGGGGGTCTTTCCTTTTTTGGGGGTATGGGACGCTGGAGGGCGGCGATGAGGGCCGGATAAAAGCGGGGTGGGACCGGGCGGGGGACGAGCAGGGGCTCCGGGAGCCGTCATAAGCAGTACAGGCGGCGACGAGGGGGCCAGAGAAGAAGACAAATCACTCAGACGAGCCGGTCGGGTTTCCGATGGTTGGGGTGCACGCTGAACAGCCCCGGGTGAGCCGGCAAGCGGGTTTGACGGGCACGGAGCTCAGAGGAGGGCTCTGTCTTGTAGGACATGGATCGGGGGATCGTCACCCTCGTCAGTCCGCGTTGATCTAAGGAGTGATTCGCATGCGGAAGATTACTCGGAAGGCCTTTACGCTGGTCGAAATCTTGATCGTGGTTGTGATCCTGGGCATTCTCGCCGCCATCGTGGTGCCCCAGTTCACGAGCGCCACGCAGGACGCTCAGACCGGCAACATTCGTGCCCAGTTGAAGAGCCTGCAGAACCAGGTTGAGCTCTTCAAGGCCCGCTCGACTGATGGTCAGTACCCTGACCTCGTCGCGGACGGCTGGGACGTCATGATCGACCCCAACGCCGACGGCGACTTCACGGACGGCTACATCAAGTCCGCCCCGAAGAACCCGTTCAACGGCAGCACGACGGTTGCCGCGGCTGCTGCTGAAGGCAACGGCTGGCACTACGACCAGGCCACCGGCGTGCTCGGCGCCTGCTACTACGACGAGTCCACCGACGCCCTCACCCCTGAGACCCCGTAAGTCTCATGTGATCGAAGTTTGGACACCAATCGGCCGGGGCTTGACTGCCCCGGCCGGTCTTGTGAACGAAGGGCTGCGGTTTCGTCGCGGCAGGAGCAGGAACGAATGCGTCACGCTATTTCACGCGCCTTCACGTTGTTGGAAATCCTGATCGTCGTGGTGATCCTGGGGATCCTGGCGGCGATGGTTGTGCCGCAGTTCGCGAGCGCGACGGGCGAGGCGCAGCAGGTTGCGACGCTTGACCAGCTCAAGAAGGTGCGGTCGGCGTTGGCGATCTACTACCTGCAGAACTCGAGCCGGTACCCGCAGGTGACCGCGGGCGAAGGCACGTGGGGCGAGTTGATCTCGCTGAGCTACTTGCGCGAGGCCCCTGTGAACACCTGGATCGGGACGGGCAACTCGAAAGTCATCGCGCTGGGCGCAGCGGCCGACGGGGCGTTCCAGACGGATCACGCCTGGGTGTATCACGCCCCGACAGGGAACGTGTGGGCGGGGTCGTTCAACAGCGTGGACGAGCCCTTCGTGCGTCCGTGAGATGCGGGATCGGTGGGGCTTTGCTCATGCGGTGGGTCGGGACGGTCGATGGAACCTGAAGCGGGGCGCAGCACGTCCCGGTATTGGAGACTTCGCGATGAATGTTGATCATCAGGTTCCTCAGCCCGGTCGGCTGTACACGAATGTTCTGCTGACCGCGATCGCGGCCTCGCTGGGCGTGATCGCGTTCGACACGCTCTCGTCGAATCCGAGCGTGGCGAGTTCGGCTTGGGCGCAGCCGGGTGGCGATGAGGAGAACGGCCGCATCTCGGCTGCGGAGCAGCGGAAGCAGATTATCGCGGAGCTGCGGACCCTTCAGTCGAAGGTGGAGCGTCTGGACGCGACGATCGGCAAGGGGATCAGCGTGAAGGTGACGGAGATGCCTCGCCAGGAGGATCCGAGCCGCTAAGAGCCGGGTCTCGTGGGCGTGGGTTTGGAGTTGGGAGTGGGGATGAACACAATGATCCGTCAACAGCGAATCCGGCGCGGATACACGCTCGTTGAGATGCTGGTGGTGGTGACGATCCTGGGCATTGCCGGGGCGTTGCTGGTTCCGTCGTTCGGGCAGACCGACACGCTGCGGCTGCAGGGCGCGGTGCGGACCCTGGTGGCCGACATCACGGTGACGCAGTCGGACGCGATCGCGTTCCAGCGCAGCCGCGGGATCCAGTTCACGATCGCATCCGACGAGAGCAGCTACACGATGGCGAACGTGACGGGGAACGAGCTGGACGTCGAGAACGACGTGATCGGCCGGCAGCGGATCGACGGGGAGATCTTTGGATTTGCCCGGTTCAGCGACGCGGAGATGAACGACCGCCAGCTCGTGTTTGACGAGATGGGGAGCCCGATCAACCTCTCCGACGGGAGTTCGGTGGGGACACAGTGGATTGAGATCGCGGGCAACCGACAGATGTACCGGGTGGCCGTCGAGGCGTACACCGGGAGATGCACGGTTGCCTTGGTTCGGGACCTCGATGCAGCAGAACCGATCGGGGAACCCGGGGGTTAAGGACCTCCCAACGATACGTGAGATCGAGACATGACCGACTTTACATCGTCGCCCGATGACACGAACCGACGCCCCTTCTACACCTTTCTGGGGGTGTGTGCGGTGTGTCTGGGGATCTTCCTTTGGCTGAAGCTCAGGCTGGTGAGTTCGGTTCCCAAGACAGCCTACGCCGAGCCGGATCAGGCCCCGGAGCAGGGGCAGGGGATGCCGTACACCTCGGAGCCGCAGCCGCTGACGGCGACCGAGAAGACGCTGCCCCCGGAAACGCAGCAGCCGGACCTGATCCGCTGAGAATCGGCGGGCGCGGTACGATGCCACCGTGACCGATCCCGCCCTGACTTCCCCGTACCGCTCCGACTTCCACGCGGAGTTCGAAGCCGAGAACCGGATCCTGGTTCGCCGGCGCTTCGTGGTTTTTTCGCTCGTTGTCGCCGTGCTGAACCTCGTCGTGCTCGCGCTGCCCGCCGTGGCCCGTGAGGCGGGCGAGGCGGCTCAACTCCCGACCGTGGGGATCCTGCCGGGAATCGTGGCGATGATCGCGCTCGCGGGGGCGGGATTGGCGTGGAAATCCGGGTTCTCGTCTACGAGCATGATCCGTTTCGCGTACGTGCTGATCATCGCGGATGGGCTGGCGGCCATCTGGCTGCAGCGTGCCGGCGTGCTCCTCGCACCGGGGCTCTTTGGCATCCTGGGCACGCACGCGGTGGCCTCGCTGGTCTTGCCGTGGACCCCGCGGCAGGCGGTGACGCCCCTGGTGCCGCTCCTGCTGGTGAACGCCGCGGTTGAGATCAGCCTGGCGCACGCGGCGGGACTGGTTGAGTTTCGAGCCATTCTGCTGAGCCTGCTGGTGGGCGTGCCCGGACTGCTGATCACCTGGGCGAAGTACACGCGTTCGATGGAGTCGTTCAAGCTGCGGTTCTTCCAGCGCCGGTACGGCGAGGTGAAGCGAGAGCTCGTCGACGCGAGGCGGATCCACGAGTCCCTGTTCCCCAAGCCGATCGCCATCGGACCACTGCGATTCCGGTACCTGTACGAACCCATGCGGCAGATCGGCGGGGACTATCTCTACGCCAGCGAGCTGCCGGCCCCCGACGGGCGGGGCAAGCGGTTGAACGTGATCCTGATGGACGTCACAGGGCACGGTGTTGCCGCGGCATTGACGGTGAACCGGCTGTACGGCGAGCTCGAACGAATCTTCGCCGAGGATCCGTCCATCTCGCCGGGCGAGGTGTTGCGTCTGCTGAATCGGTACGTACACCTGACACTCGCGCCGCATTCGGTGTACGCGACGGCGTTGTGTGTGCGGGTGGATCCGGTGCGCGACCTCGTGGAGTACGCGTCGGCGGGGCACCCGCCCGCGATCCTGCGGTCGGTGGACGGAAGGGTCCACGAGCTGCCGTGCACATCGGCGGTGCTCGGGGCCGTGCCGGAGAGCGAGTTCACGTCGGATCAGGCGAGCGAGAAGTTCGTCGCGGGCGACGCCCTCGTGATGTACACCGACGGTGCCCTGGAAGCCCGGGGCAAAGACCGCAAGATGCTGGGGCTTCGCGGGCTGAGGGACCTCGTCGCGCGTTCCCGGCCGATGCCCGATGGCGGGTGGCCCCGCACGGTGCTCGCGGCGGTCGAGGCGTACCGCGACGGTGCGCCGACGGACGACACGTTGGTGGTCGAAGTCTCGCGACCCGTGGGCGAGCGGCCCAGCGGGACATGGGCGTTCGGTCCCAAGCCCGGCGAGCGGTACGGCATCATCGTGCGTGACGACGTGACGCGGATGTAGGGGTTAGGCAATGGGCGATGGGCAATGGGCAATGGGCAATGGGCAATGGGCAATGGGCAATGGGCAATGGGCAATGGGCAATGGGCAATGGGCAATGGGCACTAGGCACTAGGCACTAGGCAAGAGGCACTAGGCAAGAGGCAAGAGGCAAGAGGCAAGAGGCGTTGGGTGTTGGGCGTTGGGACTGATGGGTGCTTGTCAGACGCCGATGTCTCTGCGCATCACTTTGCCGTCGAAGTAGATCTTGTCGCACCCGGCGTACGCTGCTCGGCGCGCGTCTTCCATCGTCGAGCCGAGTCCTGTCACGTTCAGCACGCGACCGCCGCCGGTCACCGTCTTCCCGCCTTCGCCGCGGCGCGTTCCCGCGTGGTCGATGCGGACGTTGGGCATTGCCGCGGCATCCTCGATGCCCTTGATTTCAACGCCCTTCTTTGGGTTTTCGGGGTAGCCTTGGCTCGCGAGCACGACGCAGCAGGAGACTTCGGACTTCCAGCGGACGTCGGCCGTTTCGAGCCTGCCCTGCGCGGTGGCGAGGAGGAGCTCGAGCAGGTCGCTGTCGAGGCGGGCCATGAGTGCCTGGCACTCCGGGTCGCCGAATCGGCAGTTGTACTCGATCACTTTGGGGCCGGCGGGCGTCAGCATGAGGCCCGCGTAGAGCACCCCGCGATACGCGATGCCGTCACGCTTGAGGGCGTCGACCGTGGGGATCAGGATGTCCCTTTCGATCTTGTGCATCGTCTTCTCGTCGAGGTCCTCACCCGGGCAGATCACGCCCATGCCGCCCGTGTTGGGGCCGGTGTCGCCCTCGCCCAGTCGCTTGTGGTCGCGGCAGCTTGGCAGCGTGAGGATGGTGCTCCCGTCGGTGATCGCGAGGACCGAGAGCTCGCGGCCTTCGAGTCGCTCCTCGATCACGAGCTCGTTGCCCGCTTCGCCGTGGATCTTCTTGATCATGATCTGGTCGATCGCGTCCATCGCCTCCGCGAAGGTCGAGGGCACCACCACACCCTTGCCTTTGGCCAGCCCGGAGGCCTTGATCACCGGAAGGCCGGAGATCTTCGCCTTCGTCGCGGCGGCGATGGTCGCGTCGGTGTGCAGGAGGCGGTCGAAGTACTTCCGGCGATCGCCGAGGATCGGATAGGTGTCCGCGGCGGCGACGGCGAGCGTGAGGACGGTCTGCGCGCGAGCCTGGGCCTCCACCGGACCCGCCGAGGAAGGCGGCAGCTTGGCGAGCGCGTCGGGGATCCGGCTGACAATAAACGCACGCTTCTGGTCGTCTGACTCGAAGTCGCGGACGGGTCCGAGCACGACGTGCAGCGTCTTGTCGTTGCGCACCTTGGCGGCGAGCCACGCGAAAGCCGCGAGAGGATCGGTGAACGCTCGGCCTTCGGCGATGGGGACGGAGGCGGCACGCAGGAGGGCCTTGGCCCACGCCTTGTTCGACTCGATCTGGGCTCCTTCGGCGGTCGGGCCGAAGACGAGCGTGGTCGGGGTCGCGAGCTTGTCGGCGAGCCCTTCCGCGAGTGGCTCCTCGGGGCCGATCACGACCAGGCCGATGTTGTTCTTCTCGCAGAACTGCTGGGCCCTGTACGCCTCGCGCACGTTGACCGGAACGTCAGCGGGCTTGCCGAGGGCGGCGAGCCCCGGGTTTTCCGGGTTGGCGATCCACAAATCTCCCAGGCGGGCCGACTGGCGGAGTTTGACGGCCAAGGCGTGTTCGCGGCCACCGCCGCCGACCAGAAGGACGTTGATGCGATCAGTCATGGGGCGATGGTAAGCGTGAAAGTGGGGCGGTTCCGGCGGTATGGGCACGTCGACAGCAACTTCCCGGTGCCTAGAGTTGCGTGGCGGTCCCGCCCTCGAGTCGCACTCCCCCGGACGAGACCCCCGACCAAAGGGTCCACCTATGCAAAGCACTTCCTGCTCGTCGCCACTGTCGCGCCGCCGTGGTCACTCGCTGCTCGACAACCCAACCCGTACCAAGGGCACCGCGTACTCGGAGTCTGAGCGGCTCGAGCTTGGCCTGCTTGGGCTGCTGCCGCCCCAGATCGAGACCCTCGAGCAGCAGACCGCTCGGGCCTACGGGGCGTTTGAGTCCCGCACGACGCCCCTCGACAAGCACATCTACCTCCGGGCACTTCAGGACACCAACGAGGTTCTCTTCTACCGCCTGCTCCTGGACCACATCGAAGAGATGATGCCGATCGTCTACACGCCGACCGTTGCCGCGGCGTGCGAGCAGTTCAGCCAGATCTACCGCCGGCCGCGCGGGCTGTTCGTGTCGTACCCGTTGCGTGATCGGATCCCCGAGATCCTCGCGAATCGGTACGGGGAAGACATCGATGTCATCGTGGTGACCGACGGCGGTCGCATTCTGGGCATCGGGGACCAGGGAGTGGGGGGGCTGGGGATTCCGATCGGCAAGCTGTCGCTCTACACGCTGATCGGCGGCATCCGGCCGGAGCGAACGCTGCCGATTGTGCTGGACGTGGGGACGAACAACGCGGATCGACTGAAGGACCCGCTGTACCTCGGCTGGAGGCACGAGCGGATCTCGGGAGACGAGTACTTCGAGTTCGTGGATCGCTTCGTGCGCGCGGTGAAGGCCGCGATGCCGCGAACCTGCATCCAGTGGGAGGACTTCCCGAACAGCATCGCGTACACGCTGCTCAACAAGTACCGGGACGACGTGCTGAGCTTCAACGACGACATTCAGGGGACGGCGTCGGTGGCGTTGGGCGCGATCCTCGGCGCGATCGCGGTCACAGGTCGGCCGCTGCGCGACCAGACGATCGTGATGCTCGGGGCGGGGTCCGCGGGGATCGGCGTGGCGGACTACCTCTGCCGCGCGATGGTCGAAGACGGCCTGAGCGAGAAGGAGGCGCGTTCGCGGTTCTGGATCGTGAATCGCGGGGGCGTGCTGCACACGGATCGCACGGATCTTTCGGCGGAGCAGCGGGCGTTCGCGCAGCAGTCGGACCGATTGACCGCGATGCCCAGGTCGGCGGCGGGGATCGTGGGGCTCGAGCAGGTGGTGGCATCGACGTCGCCGACGATTCTGATCGGGCTGTCGACGCTCCCGGGCGCATTCACCGAGCCGGTCGTCCGCGAGATGGCCCGCAAGACTCCGCGGCCGATCATCTTCCCGCTGTCAAACCCGACGGCCAAGGCCGAGGCGACGCCCGCGGACCTGATGAAGTGGACCGAGGGGCGGGCGCTGATCGCGACGGGTTCGCCCTTTGCTCCGATCAACGACGGCGGCCGCACGATCTCCTTCGCGCAGTGCAACAACGTGTACATCTTCCCCGCGGTCGGCCTCGCGATCGCCGCGTGCAGGGCCCGCCGAGTCTCGGACGGCATGCTCCTCGCGGCCGCGAGAGCCCTCGCGGAGCGGTCGCCCACGCTCACGGATCGGAACGCACCGCTCTTGCCGCGGCTGGGAGAGCTTCGCACGGTTGCGCGGCACATCGCTTTGGCGGTGGCGAACCAGGCGATCAAGGAGCGGTTGGCGGAGCCGATGGACCGCGACGACTTGATCGCACGCATCGCCGAAACGCAGTGGGTGCCCGGGTACTCGTAACGGTCGGAATCACTTCTTGCCGGGGATCAGGCCCTTGAGCTTGTCGGCGGCGCCTTCGACGGCTTCGGTTGCCTTCTTGGCTGCGTCATCGACGGCCTTGCCCGCCTGTTCGCCGAGCTTCTTGCCCATTTCTTCAACGGTGCCCTTCGTGTTGGCGATCACGGACATGTTCAGGCCGTCGGTCCCGATGAGGCTCAACTTGCCCTGAAGGTCGCCGAGCAGATCGGCGGGGATCAGCGGGCCACCCTTTTCGGTCGCGGCGTTGAGCACCGCCGTGACGACGAGGCTCGTGAGTTCGGACATCGTCACCCCGGTGCCCGCGACGCCGTCACCCGTCTTGCCGACGTTGGTCAGCTTGATCTCGTCGATCGGGATGATCACGCGGGTGAGCTCGCTCACGGCCTGCGGGCCGCCGAGCGCGTCGATGGTGACGGTGACGTTGCGGATGTCGAGCTCGTTGATCACGAAGCGTTGTTCGCCGCCGGAGGAGGGCTGCTTCGCGGAGTCGCCCTTGAGCTTGTTGATGTTCTCAAGGATCGCGTTGTAGTTGGTCTTTCCGTCGCGCCGTTCGAGCGTGACGGCGACGTTCTCCAGCGAGACCAAGGGCAGCTCGATCGAATCGCCTTGCAGTTTGTCGACCGCGACCTTCAGGCCGGTCTTGCCAAGGCTGAAGAACTGCGGGGACTGAAACCCGGCCGGGTTGGCGATCTTCAGGTCGGTCATCGCGAACTCGCCGGAGGTGAGCCCGATGTTTACAGCGCCCACCGTCGTGGTTGCGCCGGTGGCCTTTGTACCTCCCTGCTCGATGGCGACCTTCGCGAGGCTGTCGATCCGGGAGATCGCGAAGATCACCCCGCCGACCAGGAGAAGGACGAGGACAAACGCGACCAGCAGGAGTCGTTTGATGAGCTTCATGGGCTGATTGTTAGGCGGGCCGGGTGGCCGCGGCGTCTCGGCCCAGCGTTTGACCCTGCCCGGCAGGGGTGGAGGTGGGGGAGCGCCGGCCGGGCCCTTGGGCGGAGCAGCCCGGGATAGCCCCGGCTAGCGGAAAGCCCGCAGGTGTGGTAATTCTCTGCCGCCACGCGGGCATGCACTGTTCTCCCCTCCAGTGCGAGGCCGGGTCGGTCCGAGACTGGACCGACCGGCCTCGCGCGTTCGATCACATCAGCCCCATCTCGAGCGCGAGGCGGACCAGATCGGCCCGTTCCTTCAGCCCGAGCTTCTTCATCAGGCGGGCGCGGTACGACTCGACGGTCTTGACGCTCAGCCCGATCTCGTCGGCGATCTGTTGATTGGTGTACCCGCGTGCGACCTGCCCCAGCACCTCACGCTCGCGGTCGCTGAGCGAATCGAGGGGGGTCTTCCCGACGGATGGCGGGGCCGGGGAGAGAATCGACTCGAGCGTCGCGGCATCGCCCACGTCGATGAACACGCGGCCGCGAGACACGGCCCGGATCGCGGAGATCAACTCGGTATCCGCCGCGCTTTTGTTCACGTAGCCTGCGGCGCCCATCGCGATTGCGCTGCGGACGTAGGCGGGATCGTCGTGCATGGTGACCACGACGATGCGTGCGCCGGGCACGGCGTTGCGGAGGCGTTCGACGGAAGCGACGCCGGAGGGACCGGGCATGGTGAGGTCGAGGGTGATGACGGTGGGGCGGGTTTGGGCGGCGACATCGAGGGCGTCGTGGACCGTGCCGGCTTCACCAACCACAACGAAGTCCGGTTGGCTCTCCAGCGTCATGCGGAGGCCCTTGCGGACCATCGCGTGGTCGTCGACGATGAGGATGGAGATCTTGCTCATGGGGCTTCCGTGAGGTTCGCCGTGCGGGGGAATCGTAGCGCCGCCCGCGATGCGCCGAGAAACGGGGTGGCACCGCGTGTCGCCTACGCTCTCGCCCGAGCGGAACTCCTCCGCTGTTTCACAAGGACGGCACCAGGCCTTGAGCGACCCGAACACATCTGCACCGCCCCGATCCGCCGGCTTTGAAGGTGCCGTCATGATCCTGCTCACGCTCGCGGGCTGGACGAGCATCCCGATCTTCCTGCGCTGGTTCAAGGACGACATCGACGGCTGGACCGCGAACGGTTGGCGGTACGGTTTCTCCGCGTTCATGTGGCTTCCCGTGCTGCTCTGGGGCGCGTACCGGAGCTCGCTTCCCAAAGGACTCTGGCGGGCGGCCCTGATCCCGAGTTTCTTCAACATCCTCGCGCAGATCTGCTTCGGCCTCGCGCCGTACTTCATCAGCCCCGGCCTGATGACCTTCAGTCTTCGGTTCCAGATCATCTTCCTCACGCTCGGCACCGTGCTGCTCTTTCCGTCTGAGCGACGCGTCGTGAAGTCCGCCGGTTACATCGTCGGCGTCACCATGGTGCTCGCGGGAACGCTCTCGGTGCTGATGCTCAAGGACGGAGGCCTCTTCGAGGCCCGCGGCGGAGATCGCCCGGTCATCGGGGTTTCGCTCGCCGTCGGCGCGGGCTTTCTCTATGCCGCGTACGCGCTTGCGGTCCGCAAGTACATGACGGGGATCCCGGCGTTTACCGCGTTCAGCGCGGTCAGCCAGTACACCGGTGCGGCTCTGCTCGCGTGCATGTTCATCTGGGGCGACCGCGCGGGGATGGTCCTGTTCGATCTGAGCGGAACCAAGATCTTCTTCGTTCTCCTGTCCGCGATCATCGGCATCGGCATCGGCCACACGCTCTACTACGCCTGCATCAACCGGCTTGGGCTCGCGGTCTCATCCGGGGTCGTCCAGTTGCAGCCGATCACCGTCTCCATCGTCTCGTTCTTTGTCTTCGGCGAGCGACTCTCCCCCGCGCAGTGGGCTGTGGGCATCCTGGCCATTGCGGGGGCGGGCCTGATCCTGTACACCCAGCACCGCCTCAGCCGGATCCCCCCCCTCCCCGCCGACCCCGTCGATTGACCCCGGACCCATCCACGGCCCGTGGTTCTCGGGCGAAAACCGCCCTACGGCCGTCAGTTTGCACCTCCCGACTGTTGTCAAGGTCCGGCGAAGCAGATACGCTTTCACCACGTACGAAAGGGACCGCCTTGGGTGGCGGGTTGGGTGCTCGCGGCCCGGATCGGGTTTCCGCCCTGATCTTCTTTCGTCGGGAGTTGAGCAGAGAGAGGACAGTTCAATGGGTTACCGTCTTGCTGCGTGCGCGGCCGTCATGGCCGTCGCTGGGTCGATCGCGTCCGCTGATGTGATCGCGCTCTGGAACATCGTCACCCCTTTCCCCACCGGCGCGGGCAACGTCCCCACCGGCCTGACGTACAGCGTCGGCGCGGCTGATACCGGTGCCGTGACCGTCGGAACGAGCCTTTCGTCTGTCCACGCCCTCCCCGCCGCGACGTACACCTCGCCCGCGGGCAACGGTTCGGCCCTCTCGTTCTCCAGCAACAACTGGAGCATCGGCGACTACTACCAGGCCTCGGTGTCGACGCTCGGCTTCACCGGCGTCAATCTGAGCTGGGATCAGGCCCGCAGCTCCACCGGCCCCGCCTCCTTCACGCTCATCATGAGCACCGACGGTGGCACGAACTGGACCACCGTTCTCTCCACCTACGCCGTTCTGCAGTCCGGCGGCGGCGGCTCCCCCGGCACCTGGTCCAGCGGCGGCACGCGCAACGCCCTCTACACCACCAGCGTCTCCGTCCCCGGCGCTGACAATCAGGCCTCGGTTCTCTTCCGCTTCCAGTCGCTCGTTGCGGGCGCCGCGACGGGCAGCAACCGCATCGATAACGTCGAGATCACCGGCGTCCCGACCCCCGGCGCCATGGGCCTCCTCGGCCTCGCTGGCCTCGTTGGTCTCCGCCGCCGTCGCTGATTGACTCGCCCGGCGGTCGTCGGGCTGTGATCTGAATCACACAAAGCCGGGAGCCTCGTGCTCCCGGCTTTCTTTCTGCGCGAAAGGCGTTACTTGGACGACTCCAGCTCCGCGGCGTCGTCACGCGATTCCGGCTGCGGGGGCACCTGGTGTACAAGGCTCAGCACGCGGATTGCCGGGATCAGGATCGCAATCAAACCGACCACGACGAGTGTTCCCATGCCTCCCGAGACCACCGAGAACACTGCGCCACTCACCCCCGGGATGAGCCCCTCCGCGTACTTCGCGACCGCCCCTGATTCGTACGCTCCCAGCTCGTTCGATGACTCGATGAACACCGAGTTCACGCTCGAGACCCGGCCCCGCAGGTGCTCGGGTGTCCGGACCTGCACCAGCACGTGCCGGATCACCACGCTCACGTTGTCCACCGCGCCGCTCAGGAAGAGCACCGCGAGCGAAAGCAGGTAGTTTGTCGACAGGCCGAAGACGATCATGCACACGCCAAAGCCAGCGACCGACCAGAGCAGCGACAACCCCGCCCGCTTGAACGGAGGCCGGTGGGCGAGGAAGAACGCCATGATCGCCGCGCCCACAAAGGGTGCCGCCTTCAGATAGCCGAGCCCCGTCTCGCCGACGGGTTCTCCGTTCCACGTCAGGATGTCCTTGGCGAACACCGGGAGCAACGCCGTCGCGCCCCCGAGAAGCACCGCGAACAGGTCGAGCGTGATCGCCGCGAGAACCGTCTTCTCCCGCCAGACATGCGAGAGCCCGGCGGTCACCGAGCTCAACGTGAACGGCCCCGTGCTCCGCTCGCTCTCGCGCGGCTTGAGAAACGCCGCAGAACCCGCGAGGATCACGCACGCCGCGGCGGTGATCCCGTAGACGATCGATGCGGCCTGGAAGTGGTGGAGGATGTACCCCGCGACCACCGGGCCGACCGCGCCCGACACGTGGAAGACACCGCTGTTCCAGGTCGACGCGTTGCCGAAGATCTCGCGCGGCACGATCAGCGGGAGCAGCGTCGCGCGGGCGGGTCCGTTGAACACGCGGGCGCACCCCGCGAGCACGACCAGCGCGTACATCGACCACAGGGGCCACTGGCTGTGCGACGCGAGTGCCAGCATCGCCGCGACGCCCGCCATCGCCATCTGCGTCAGGATCAGCACACGCTGCTTGTCGAACCGATCGATAATGTGCCCCGCGGGAAGGGCCAGCAGGATCACCGGCAACGCGCGGCAGAGCCCCACGATCCCAAGCGCCAGGGGGCTCTCGGTCCGTTCGTAGATCTCCCAGCCCAGCGCCGTCGCGAGCATCTGGAGGCCCATCGACGAGACAAGAAAGCCCGCCGCGAAGAGCCGGTAGTTCGGGACTCTCAGGGCGGCGTAGGGGTCGTGCCCGGCTTCGGTCTTGTCTGGGGTGGGTGTCAATCGATTTCGCTCGGCACCCTCTGATGCGGCGCGGGCCTACTCCCGTCACACGCTCCAGCGTGCGCCGTCCCGCTTCACGGGACGATAGAGCGTGTCCCGCTCGACCGGAACAAATCCGGCCTCGCGGATCGCGTTCTGGAGGGAGGTGACCGTGACCTCCTGATGGGTGCTCGCCCCGCCGACGTGCGTGATGTCGTACCACACCACGGTCCCGTCCATGTCGTCGGCCCCGCTCTCGAGCATGATCTGGGCCATCGGGAGCGTCTGCATGATCCAGAACGCCTTCACGTGCGGGAAGTTGTCCAGCATCAGGCGGGCCACGGCCAGCGTCCGGTAGTTCTCCAGCCCGCTCGGTCCCGGCAGGTGCTCGAGCGCGCAGCCGTCCGGGAAGAAGGGCAGCGGGATGATCGTCTGGTAGTACCCGCTCTTGGGTTGGTTCCCGTCCTTGAACGCGATGTGCTCTGGCAAGGGCTGGCCCCCGCGGGTCAGCGTGATCGCCGGCGCGGCGCTCGTGTCCCCGCGATAGCCCAGATGCCCCTCTTCCCCGGGCGCGTCCTCGTGCTCGGCTGGGACTCCTTCGTACCCCAGCCGCGCCAGTGCCTCGTCTTGGGCGCGCCGGAGCATGTCCATGTGTACGAGCCGGTCCCGCCGTTGCTCGATGTGGCCGTACAGCAGCGTCGCGTTGGTGTTCAGCCCGAGCTCGTGGGCCACGCGGTGAACATCCAGCCACACGTCGCTGCGGATCTTTCCCTTGAACGCCTCGTCGTGAACCCGATCGTCAAAGACCTCGGCCCCGCCCCCCGGCAGCGACCCCAGCCCCGCGTCCTTGAGTTGCGAAAGCACCCAGCGGATCGCCTCGCGCCTCGCGGCACGCCCCTCCTCGCCCGGCGCACTCGCGCCCTTGTACATCTTCGCCATCTTGGCGAGGTGTACCACCTCGACCGCGGTGAAGGCCTTGACGTGAAGATCGGATCCCAGGCGACGGGCCTCGTCGCGGATCGTCGACACCATGTCCGTGTAGTAGCTGAACGGAAGCGTCGGGTGCAGCCCGCCGACGGAGTGGATCTCCGTCGCGCCGCTCTCGACCGCCCCCCGCGCCTGCCCGCGGATGTACTCCATGTCCCGCGTGTACGCCTTCGCGTCCCCGGTCTTCGCGAAGAACTCGCAGAACTTGCACGAGAGTGCGCACACGTTCGAGTAGTTCATGTGCCGGTTGATGTTGTAGTACGCCACGTCCCCGTGCAGCCGCCGCCGCACCGAGTCCGCCAGCTCCAGCACGCTCCAGATGTCCGGCGTTCCGAAGAGCACCTCGCCATCCGCGAGCGACAGCCGCTGTCCCGCCGCCACTTTCGCGGCGATAGGGAGGAGCTTCGGGTCGGTCCGCCGGCTGGCGGACGTCGCGGGTAGGGTCAGAACGGTCATGAACCATGGTACGCCGAATCCGCGATGTTTCAAAGCGGACTGAAACCGATGAAATCAGGTCAATGGCACCCGACGCCTGCCAAGTTGACAGCCTCCGGTCTCGAATCACACCCTCCGGGCGGAATTGACGGCCCACGGGCCCGAGATCGCCGATCGGAGCTTGGCACGACCTTTGCACAAAGGGGGACAGGTCCTCAGGAGTATCCGCGATGTCGAAAATCATCGGTATTGACCTTGGTACGACAAACTCTGTGGTCGCCGTCATGGAAGGCACCCAGCCCAAGGTTCTCATCAACGCCACCGGCAACCGCATCACCCCCTCCGTCGCCGGCTTCACCGACAAGGGCGAACGCCTGATCGGCCAGCCCGCCAAGCACCAGCAGGTCACCAACCCCAAGAACACCGTCTACTCCATCAAGCGGTTCATGGGCCGCCGTCGCGTCGAGGTCGGGTCCTCCGCCGAGTCGGCCTACGGCAAGGGCGGCGACGAAGAGTCCAAGGTCCCCTACACCATCACCGGGTCCTCCGACGACTTCGTGAAGGTGCGCGTCAACCAGGGCGAGTTCACCCCCCAGCAGATCTCCGCCTTCATCCTCCAGGACCTCAAGAAGACCGCCGAGGACTACCTCGGTGAAAAGGTCGAACGCGCCGTCATCACCGTCCCCGCCTACTTCAACGACGCCCAGCGCCAGGCCACCAAGGACGCCGGTGAGATCGCCGGCCTCAAGGTCGAGCGAATCATCAACGAGCCCACCGCCGCGGCACTCGCGTACGGCCTCGACAAGAAGAAGAACCAGAAGATCGCGGTCTTCGACCTCGGCGGCGGTACGTTCGACGTCTCCATTCTCGACATCGGCGACGGCGTCTTCGAGGTGCTGAGCACCAACGGCGACACCCACCTCGGTGGCGACGACTGGGACCAGCGGCTCATCGACTTCATCGCCGAGGAGTTCCGCAAGAAGCAGGGCATCGACCTCCGCAAGGACGCCATGGCCCTTCAGCGCCTCAAGGAAGCCGCTGAAAAGGCCAAGATCGAGCTCTCCAGCGCGGTCGAGACCACCGTCAACCTCCCCTTCATCACCGCCGACCAGACCGGCCCCAAGCACCTTCAGGAATCCATCACCCGCTCGAAGTTCGAGTCGCTCTGCAACGACCTCTTCGAACGCCTCAAGGCCCCCTGCCAGCAGGCCATCAAGGACGCCAAGCTCGACACCAGCAAGATCGACGAAGTCGTGCTCGTGGGTGGTTCGACCCGCATGCCCCGTGCCGCGCAGATCGCCAAGGAGATCTTCGGCAAGGAGCCCAACCGCAGCGTGAACCCCGACGAGGTGGTGGCCATCGGCGCCGCCATCCAGGGCGGCGTGCTCATGGGCGCCGTGAAGGACATCCTCCTTCTCGACGTCACCCCGCTCTCGCTGGGCGTTGAAACCCTCGGCGGCGTGATGACCAAGCTCATCGAGAAGAACACCACGATCCCCACCAGCCGCAAGGAGACCTTCTCCACCGCGGCCGACAACCAGACCAGCGTCACCATCAACGTCCTCCAGGGCGAACGCGAGTTCGCCCGTGACAACCGCCTCCTGGGCAACTTCGACCTCGCCGGCATCCCGCCGTCCCCGCGCGGCATGCCCCAGATCGAAGTCGAGTTCGCGCTCGACGCCAACGGCATCCTCACCGTCACCGCGACGGAGAAGAAGACCGGCAAGAAGTCCGACATCAAGATCACCAACAGCGGCGGTCTCAGCAAGGAAGAGATCGATCGCATGAAGCGCGACGCCGAGGCCCACGCCGCCGAGGACAAGGCCCGTCGCGAGGTCATCGACCTCAAGAACAAGGCCGACGCCTTCATCATCCAGACCCGCAAGGCCCTCGAAGAGCACGGCGGCAAGGTCTCCTCCGAGATCCGGGGCAAGATCGAGAGCGCCATGTCCAACCTCGAGTCCACCATCAAGGGCGAGGACAAGGCCGCGATCGAGGCCGCCATGTCCGAGCTCGAGAAGGCCAGCATGGAACTCGGCAAGGTGATCTACGAGGAAGAGTCCAAGAAGCAGCAGGCCGGCGCACCCGGCACCGAGTCCTCGACCACCGAAACCAAGCCCGGCGGCAAGGACGACGTGATCGACGCCGAGTACAAGGTCAAGGACTGAGTCTCCCGGTGCGACACGCTCGCACCGCGACACCGGACACGATTCCCACCACGCGGGGTGCACACGCACCCCGCGTTTCTTTTTCGCCCGTCGCTACACTCCGCCCATGCGATCCCCGGACCTTCCGCCAGCACACGCCTTCTCTCACATCGCACGCCCCGTGCGCGTCGTGCTCCACGCGGACCACATCGCCGAAGACGAGTTCCAGGGGCGCATCGCGGTCGTCCTCGACGTCCTCCGCGCCACCAGCACCATCGTCACCGCCCTCGCCAACGGGGCCCGCTCGTTCCACGTCACGCTCACCGTCGACGAAGCGGTCGAACGCGCCCGGTCGCTCGGTCCCGGCACGCTGCTCGGCGGCGAGCGGGGTGGCGTCCTCATCCCCGGCTTCGACCTCGACAACTCCCCCCTCTGTTTCACCCGCGATCGTGTGCAGGGGCGAGACATCGTGTTCACAACCGCCAACGGCACCGCCGCGCTTCTCAAGGCCCGCCAAGCGGACGAGGTCCACGTCGCCTCGCTCCTCAACGCCCACGCCATCGCGCGCAAGATCGCCGATGACCCGCGACCGGTGGTCATCCTCTGCAGCGGGACTCGTTCGCAAATCTCACTCGACGACTGCATCGGCGGCGGGTCCGTTGCCTCCCAGTTGCTTGCCCTCGGACGCAAGTGGGACGGCGATGACGGCCTTCGCCTCTGCATCGACTCCTACCGCGCCGCCCTGGCCCACGGCCTCGCGCGGGCCCTCGCCGAATCCCGCGGCGGCCTCAACCTCCGCAACACCCCCGAAGGCCTCCGCGATCTCGACTGGTGCGCACGCGAGAACTCCATCGACCTCGCCCCCAGGTTCGAACCCGTCTCCCGCACCATTACCGTCTAGACGAGCGTGAGCGACCGCAGATGACCGGCCATCGCCCGGGCCGCCTCGCCCCGGTGACTCCGCGCGTTCTTCGCCTCCGGGCTCAACTCCGAACTCGAGCCCGTGTAGGCCGGCGGCACCAGGAACAGCGGGTCGTACCCGAAGCCGTGGCTCCCCCGCGGCACATCCGGCGGCACACCAATCCGGCCCTCGAACGCCCCGCTCGCCACCGCCAGCACGCCACGCCCCGGCGCCGCCAGCACCATCACACACCGGAACCGCGCCGACCGCGCCGAGGCAGGCACGCCCTCGAGCTCCCGGAGGACCCGGGCGTTGTTGGCACCGTCTCGCTCTTCGCGGGTCGCACCCGTCTCCCGGCCATCGGTCGCGTAGTGCGAGGAGATCACCCCCGGCCGCCCACCCAACGCATCGACCTCAAGCCCCGAGTCATCCGCGATGCAGGGCCTGTTCAGCGCGGCTGAATACGCCAGTGCCTTGATCGTGGCGTTGGCCTCGAACGTGGTCCCCGTCTCGGCCGGCTCCGCCAGCCCTCCAGGGGGCGCGACGTCCTTCAGGCACAGCAGCCGCAGCCCGGTCAGACCCAACTCGCCGAAGATGGCAGTGAGCTCCTCGACCTTGTGCGGATTCCCGGTAGCGATGACGATCTCAGGCATGGAAAACCAGAGTACGCCACGCCCCGAACCGGGATACGTTTGGGCATGGAAACCCGGCGTGAAATCGGCGAAAGGGTCGCTCAGCGGCTCGCCTCCATGCAGCCCTCCGAACTCGAGTCGCGTCGTGCGCTCGTGGGGTTCGACGGCTTCATCGACTCCATCATCCACATGGTGGACGTTCGTCACGACATGAGCCCCTCGGGCTACTCACGCATCAACTCCATCCGCGCCTTCGCCGACCGCTGCGCCGCCGCCGCCGGCAAGAGCACCAACATCGAGCAGGTCCTCGTCGAGGACCGCTTCGGCGGCAACGGCCCGCTGATGGCGGGTGCCCTCGCACGCCTC
>JBIKMF010000166.1:0-8543 GCA_044359425.1 Phycisphaerales bacterium | reverse complement strand
GTCGTGGTTTGGGGGGACGCTGTGGGTGGGAGGGGGAAATCAAGCACCCCGCGCGGGGCGCGGGGTGGTGGGGCTGCGGAGCGGGATGTGAGGTGAGGGGAGTTAGTCTTCGATTTGTTCGACGAAGTCGGTGAGGAAGGTGAGGGCGTCGTCGGAGGTGACTTCTTCGTCGCCGTTGTAGTCGGCGAGCAAGCCTGCTCCGACGTAGGCGTTTGAGAAATCGGTGAGGTCGGCGGCGGTGACGGAGCCGTCGAAGTTGATGTCGGCGCCGGTGGGGGCGGACGCCATCGACTCGCCGGGGGGCGTGGTTGTCTCCCCAGGGGTCTGGCCAGACGCGCTCCCAGGAGAGCTCGGAGAGTCATCCCACCCATCGCAGTTGGTCGGGGTCGGGCAACGCCATCCGGTCGGAAGGCGACCGTCGTCTTCGCGGCAGGCCTGTACCAGGTCCCACTTTGAGACGAACTGCGAACCAGTCGACGTTGCCTGGTGCACCAGTTTGATCTTCATGGCGCCGTTCATGACGAAGTTGCCGATCTCGAAGCCAACATAGTCAAGAAGGATGTCGCGCCGCGTCGAGTAGTCGCAGATCGAAGTGTTGCCCGGCTCGTGGCACGCGGGAAAGGAATAACCCCCGTCGGCGCGATCGGCGAACCAGATTTGATGCCACTTGCCCTGGTTCCAGTTCCAAAGGTAGACGTAGCCGCGAAGATCACGTTCGCAGAGGCTCGCCTCGGTTCCGGTCGGTGCCACGCTGCACGGGGAGTTGGGACTAGCCCCCTCCACGAATGCGACCTCGCATTCGAGCCGGAGGCGCAGCGCGATGGCCGACGGGTTGGTCGATTCCATGCCGCCGAGTTTGATGATCGTGCTGGTCGCCCCCTTTGCGTCTCCCAGAACTTCGGACACGACGTTGACTGTATTGTCACTGCTGTCGCCCGCCGTGGGAACAACGTTTGAGATGGCATCCACATCGTCGGAGCCCACGAGGGTGCCCGCCTCGGCGTACACCCCGGTGTAGGTCGGGCGGTAGACATCCTCGTACAACTGGCCGAGGTACGTCCAGTCGCATCCCGAGGTCACCTGGAACATCTGAATGCGAGAGATCTGCTTGGCGCGCATGAGCATCAGCATGCGGCGGATGTCATCCGGTGATGCCACATAGCAACCGGGAAAGCCGATTGGCGAGTTGGGTGCCGGGATCCAAGGGGCGATTTTGTCGGACGAGACACCCGAGTAGTTCAGAATGTCCAGCGTTTCGCGGGCGGTTCGCAGACTCGCGTCCCAGGTGGACTCGGTTCGGACGAGGGCAGTTGGAGGTAGGTAGTAGTTCGTCTGCATGAGGCCGTTCGCGCCCGACGCGAGGTGATAAAAGACCGGCGCGTGCATGTCCGCCATTGGATGGTTGTAGTCCCCGCCCTGCCAAGGCCCGACGACAGCCGCGCCGGTCCCCGACGAGCGGAGGCGGTACGGGTACTTGCGACAGTCGTCGCACTCGGAAGTCGCGGGGCCGTCCCAATAGTTGAACTGCTCAGCGAACCATCCTGAGCGGCTCGGCTTGATGGGATCGGTGGACTCCTGCCGACGATCGCGGAGCCCGAGGCGTTCGTTCCCTTGGGTTGCCCGGTTGTCGAACTCCTCGTCGCCGTAGTTCACCACGGGGATGTCGGCGCCGTACCACGGGTGCGCGGGGTCTTGGGTCGCATCGAGAATCGGCAGGTACCCCGCGTAGTGCAACCCGCCGCCGATTGCCTGATGCATGACATCGGCGAAGAACAAGAAGTACTGGCGGTTAGGGTCGGTCGAGAACACGAAGTCCGAGTTGACCGCGGCAGCAGGCGACGAGGGCCAACCGTATTCAGCGGCCGCGTCAGCCCAGCGTGCCGCCATGGTCTTTCCCGTGCTGCCGGGATAGTCCGGCACGGGGTCCGAGGCCCATCGAGCGTCGTTCTCCATGCTCTTCGCCCAGTGAACCCAGTTGCGCTCCGAGCCGGGGAAGGGGACGAGTTCAGTATCGAAGTACACACCGCCGAAGGGTGTGGGCAGCGGGTCCGGATCGGAGCTCGACGTCCACAGGGCGAGAAACTCGTCGAACCACTGGCGGGCAACAGGTAGCCTCGCACCCATCCACGGTTGGACTTGAGGCAACCGTGTGCCTGTCGCTGCCTCCGGCCATGAGAGCAGTGGGATGCTCATGTCATCACCGGTGCCGGCGTGAAAGAACTTCGTGGGAACATCGGGATTCAGAATCACGTTGGAAGACAGCCCTTTTCCACCGAGGTTGAAGATCTCAACCGCGGCCTTGTCGAGATAATCTTCGTACGCCGCTTGCCCAGCGTGAGTCAGGATCCACGTCCTCAGCGTGTGCCGTCTCGCCTTGAGCTCCGCGATCGCTTCCGCGGGTGTGTCCGCCCACGATTGTTCGATGCCGACGGGGAGCATCGGGATAATCTGTTCGTGCCACACCGCATCCGCGGGCGGCAGCCGGTAGCCCACGCCCGATTCAAAGTCGGGCTGGACGAGGATCAGGGGGCGGTCCGGGGTCGGCGTGTACTGGGCGTTGGCCGCTCCCGCCGAGCCGGCAAGCATGAACAGACCGATAGCCGTACGACATGAGAATCGCATAACTCCTCCGCAATGAGGTGAACGGAACGGAAACTACCGCCGGCGACGGCCGGCGGGGAAACACGCGGACAAGAGCACGATCAGGCCGCTGGGCGCGGGGACTGTTGCGATGAAGGAACTGCCACTCGACAGCGCGCCCAGGTACACTCGTCCATCCTCCGAGACTTCGCGGAGGTAAAGCAAGCGTTCGTTGGCGGGGACGGCGATTCCAAGAGCCGTGAAGTGTGAAGCGAGGGTGCGCATGCCGCCATTTTCCATCCACACCCAGGGGGTCGTTTCAGTTGAACCTGCGAGGCGGCCTGAACCCCACACCAATGACCCGTCGCCGAGGCAGTTGAATGCCGCCGAACTTGCGAACCTCAGTGTCGGATCAAGGCTCGACACGTCGCCTGCGGCATCCCATCGCACGGCGCCTGAACCCAAGTTCGCCGCTCCAATCGACGACCCAAAGACCCAACTGCCGTCATCCGTGACGGCGTAGGCTGCGCGATCGCCCGACTGCCCGCCCGGCATTGCCGGAAGAGTCTGGTAGCCCCCCGCGGCGGTCCAGCGGAACGCCAAGCCGATGGAGGATCCTCCGCCCCCGCGCCCAACGATGACCGCGCCGTCCTGCGTGACGTCCTCGGCCGTGAGGTTAGGGATTCCGGGCAAGGTTCCCAGTCGCTGGAAGCCGCCTGACGGTGTCCACCGGATCGGCTCCTGGAGCGTGATGCCCACCTGGGTGACCACGTGCTCGGCGTATCCGACGAAGCCGGCACCTGTGCCGGTCCCGAAGGCCGCTCGCACCTCGGTGGTCTCGTAGCCGGTGATCGCTTGCCCGATCACGGTGGCGGGCCCACTCCCGCTGTGGCGGATGGCGTCGAACCTGCCGTCGCGCCCAGCAGTGCCAAATGCGGTCACCCCGTCGGCGCTTATGGCTTGCAAGGACCAAAACTGGACCGAAGGAGGTGGCGCGACTGCGATCGGGCCGACGCCCTCCTGCCAACGGAAGCCCGAAAACTGCGTGGGCGCCCAGTCCACACCAACCGCCCGGCTTCCATCAGCGCTGATGCCCGAAAAGTCCCACGCGCGGTTGGGCGGAGGACGCAGAATCTCAAACGTCTGTCCACTCGCGCTCCCTGCCACCCCACCCGCAACCGCCATCAGAACCAATGTGCGCAGCATCAGCGTTCTCCTTGAAGAGGGTCCAAGAAGAAACTGCCACGCGGCGGCCAAGGCGGCCAGTAAAGTGGCGGAATAAACGGGCGAGTCGCTACAGATTGGCGACGGGTGCCGAACGGGGGCTTGATCCCCCCCTAACGGAGCCAGGTGACGCCGGGGAGATGAGGGGAAAGTGGGCATGGTCTGTGAGAGGGAGATCCGGGGGGCGTGGTGGCGGCGCGCGGGTCCGGAAAATGTTGGGGAGGGAGAGCAGCAAAGCTCCAAGCAGTGAAGCAGCACATAAGAATGGAGCGAGGAGTGTGGAGCGTGATGCTGCGCGGGTAGTGACGCCCGGGCCTCGCAGCCGGGGCTTGCGTATGTCCGCACCCGTTGGTGCTCGGTCTTGGAGTGGGGAAGGGCGAGCGCGTCCGCCCTCAGTCGGGCGAAGAAGGCCATAGGGCATAGGCCGTAGGCCATAGGGAGGAGCGGTGGGGCGCTGTGTCTTTGGCGCGGCGTGGTGGGGTCGGGAGTCTCACCGCACGCCGGAGGCGTGCGAGAACGCTTTGGCTAGAAAGCCAAAGTCACACAGCGGGAACGCTTTGGCTTGAACGCCAAAGCAACAGCGGCGTGCGCTTGGGCGCACGCCGCGGGGTTGAGGGTTGGGTTGGGTTAGACGCCGAGGAGTTCCATGGCGTTCTTGACGATGTCGTCGACGCTGAGGCCACACATCTTGAGGACTTCGTCGGGGGACTTGGCGCTCTTGGGGATTCGGCGGACGTGCATCTGCTTCATCTTGAAGCCGTCGCCGCTTTCGAGGAGAGCTTCGGCGACCGCGGAGCCGAGTGCGCCGCCGAAGTTGTCCTCGACGGTCATGACGTTGCCGCCGGACTGGCCGATGATGTCGAGGACACCGTCGGAGTCAAAGGGCAGGGAGTACATGTCGATGAGGCCGACGGAGATGCCCTTCTTGTCGAGGATCTCGAGGGCCTTGTTGCATTCGTGGACCATGTAGCCGGCGGCGCAGATGGTGAGGTCGCGGCCTTCGGCGAGGTGCTCGAAGCCGCCGAGGTTGAAGACGGCGTCGTCGCTGTAGAGGAACTCGACGTCGGGGCGGCCGGTGCGCATGTAGCAGACGCCCTCGTACTCGGCCATGACCTGCGTGAGGGCGTAGGCGGAGTAGGCGTCGGAGGGTTGGAGGACGTAGCAGCCGGGGTTGCCGCGGTGGTCTTTCATGGTGGCGAAGGAGCGGAACCAGGCGACGTCGGGGAGGGACATCTGGCTGGGGCCGTCGGCGGCGAGGGTGACGCCGCAGTGGCTGCCGATGACCTTGAGGTTGGCGCCGGAGTAGATGGCCATTTCGATCTGGTCGTAGGCGCGGGTGACGAACTTGGCGAAGGTGGAGCAGAAGGGGATCTTGCCGGCGGCGGAGAGGCCGGCGGCAACGGAGATCATGTTCTGCTCGGCGATCTTGCACTCCATGAAGCGGGGGGCACAGGCGGCGTCTTTCTTGAAGAACTCGGCGAAGGTGGAGTTGGAGACGTCGGCGTCGAGGACGACGACCTTCTCGTTCTTCTGACCGATGGCGCGGAGGGCGAGGCCGTACGCGCGGCGGGTGGCCATGGCGCCGGCCTGGATGGCGGACTCCATGTCGTTGGCCTTGAGGAAGGCGGTGAAGGATGGGACTTCGCCGGGGCCTTCGGGGGCGGGCTTGGCCTGGGAGGGGGGCTCGATGGTGAAGGCGTCGCCGCTGGCGAGGGAGCTGGTGAGGGCGAGGCGCTTCTCGTCGAGCTCGGTGATGGCGCGCTTGAGGGAGTCGCCGGTGGGGGGCTTGCCGTGCCAGCCGTTGCCCTGGATGCTGGGGCAGCCCCAGCCCTTGACGGTCTTGGCGATCACGACCATGGGCTTGGTGCCGGCGCCGGCGATGAAGGCGTCGAAGGTGGACTTGATCTGGTTGGGGTTGTGGCCGTCGATCACGCGGACTTCGAAGCCGGTGGCCTCGAGCTTCGCGGCGAGGACGTCGGGGGACTGCTGGGCGGAGACGCGGTCGGCCTGGCCGTAGTCGTTGCAGTTGATGATGGTGAGGAGGTTGCGGATCTTGCGGTCGACGATGTAGTCGAAGGCCTCGGCGATCTGGCCTTCGCGGGATTCGCCGTCGCCGACGATGCAGTAGACGCGACGGTCGGTGCCGTCGAGGCGGGCGCCTTCGGCGACGCCGGCGGCGATGGAGAGGCCCTGGCCCAGGGAGCCGGTGGCGGCGTCAAAGAAGGAGAAGCCTTCCATCGGGTTGGGGTGGCCGTCGAGTTCGCTGGAGGCGGCGCGGAGGTTCTTGAGGTCGGCCTCGGTGAGCTTGCGGCGGGCGGCGGGGTCCTTGCCGATCATGGTGCCGAGCTTGGCGGCGGCGGCGTAGACGACGGGGACGGCGTGGCCTTCGCTGAGGACGAGGCGGTCGCTGGTGGGGTAATCAGGGAACTCGGGGCTCCACCGCATGGTGTGGAACATGAGGACGGTGACGAGGTGACCGATGCTCATGGCGCTGGTGGGGTGACCGCTTCCGGCGGCTGCACACGACTCGAGGACAAGACGATCGAGGTCGATGGCCTGAGCGTGAATGGCTGCGTCGAACGACATGGTGCGATTCCTTCCCGGGAGACGACCGCCGGCGCTGGCGGTCGGGTTGAACTGCAAATACGCAATGGTCGCGCACCCATCGCGTCGGAGCACCAGCGCTCCTCCCCCTCCAATCCCCCCTCCAATCCCCCTTCCAACCCCCTCCAGTTCCCCTCCAACCCCTTGTCTTCCGTCCCTCCTTCGAACTGTTGAACGGTCGTCTCGTTGCCGCGGGGACGGGGCGGCGGACCCGTGTATCTACCTTATAGAGCCCGGCCGGAAGACCGGTCGGGGGAATGAGGGCAGCACGACAGCCCCGGCCCCCTCCGGGGCCCACCTCTCGTGGTCCGAGAGTATCTGGCATCTGGTCTCCGCTGACAACCCAACGGGGAGGAATGGGGGCAGGTTTGGTGAGATTCCTGCGGGCGGGAGAGCCGGGGGTTCCCCGGCCCGGGGGGTTATGCACAGCGGGGGGCGGGTGCAAGTGGTTTGTGGAGAGGAGGTCGCGGCGCAGTTGTCAGCGCGTGCACAGGGCGTACACAGGGGGTGCACAGGGGTGGAAGTGGGGTGCGGGAGATTGCGCGTGGAAGGGGGTTGGTTTTCGCCTTCTCGGTATTTGTTCGATACACTTGGGCTTGGAGGGGCAAAGACGGAGCTCGAGCGAAATGAAGGTTATTTGCGATCGCGCGGCACTGATGGAGGGTATCAACTTGGTTTCCGGCGCGGTTGCCGCGAGGACGCCGAGGGTGCAGCTTACGTGTGTGAAGCTGACGGCGACGAAGTCGTCTGGGGTGGGGGAGTTGATTCTGTCGGCGACGGACGCGGAGATTGCGCTGAAGCTGAGTCTGAGCCAGGTGGATGTGCAGACGCCGGGGGAGGCGTTGATTCCTGCGGACAAGCTTCGGCAGATTGTGTCGGCGGAGGATTCGGAGCCGACGCTGACGCTGGAGGTTGAGGGGGACGCGATGACGATCCGGGGGCGGGACGCCTTCTTCAAGGTGTTTGGCTATCCGGCGGCCGAGTTCCCGCCGATTCCGGACTTTCAGTCGGCGGTGGGCGGGACGGCGGAGATGGGGAAGGCGAAGGCGGTGATTTCGCATCCGGCGGGGTCGTTGTCGGAGCTGGTGGCGCGGACGTTGTTTGCGACGGCGAAGGAGAACTCGCGGTACGCGATCAACGGGGTGCTGCTGAAGCGTGACGGCAAGCGGCTGGAGATGGTGGCGACGGACGGGCGGCGCCTGGCGCTCGCGCGGGCGAACCTGACGACGACGGATAAGGATGCGAAGGCGATCGCGTGCATCATTCCGGTGAAGGCCCTGAGCATGCTGCAGAAGCTGATCCGGGACCACGACGAGCCGGTGCAGATCGCGATCACGGACAACCAGGCGTTGTTCTCGTTCGGGACGGCGGCGAGTCCGGGGCGTGCGGTGCTGATCTCGAACCTGGTGGAAGGCACGTTCCCTCCGTACGAGGACGTGATCCCGAAGGACCAGGACAAGAAGGTGACGTTCGACCGGGACGTGCTGGGCTCGGCGGTTCGGCGCGCGGCGCTGCTGACGAACGAGGAGTCGAAGGGGATCAAGCTCTCGTTCTCGGCGAAGAACAAGCAGGTGGAGCTTTCGAGTCGTGCGCCGGAGATGGGCGAGGCGAACATCAAGGCGGACCTGACGGCGTACGAGGGCGAGGCGGTGGAGATCGGGTTCAATCCGATGTTCATCTCGGACGCGCTGCGGGTGATCACCGACAGCGAGGTCGTGATGGAGCTGAAGGCGCCGAACAAGCCGGGTCTGATCAAGAGCGGCAACGACTTCCTGTACGTGGTGATGCCGGTGAACCTGCAGTAAGCGAGCGGGCGATCGGCGCGGGAGGTTGAATCCATGGCACAGCAGATGCAATCCCCGAAGGGGACTCGTGATTTCTACCCACTGGACGCGGCGCGTCGGCGGTACATCACGGAGGCGTGGCGGCGTTCGTCGGTGATTCACGGGTTTGACGAGATCGACGGGCCGACGTTCGAGCACCTCGAGCTGTACACGGTGAAGAGCGGCGAGGGGATCGTGTCGGAGCTGTTTTCGTTCCGGCGCGAGGGCGGCGAGAAGGACTACGCGCTGCGGCCGGAGTTCACACCGACGCTCGCGCGGATGTATGCCGCGAAGGCGGGGTCGCTGCCGAAG
>JBIKMF010000165.1:0-8551 GCA_044359425.1 Phycisphaerales bacterium | reverse complement strand
CGATACGGTCATAGAGCAGGTCGCTGCCGTTGTTGCGGAGGCGCATGACCTGGTTGTTGAACTTGAGGCCCAAGACGTCCGGGTGGGCATCGCCGGTCAGCTCGGCCGAGAGCATCTTCTCGAAGCGGTTGTCGTCGTACACAACCTGTCGTGTTGTGGCGGCGAATGCGCCGTTACCGATGTTGAAGAGTGTCTCGAACCCGCTGGCGTCGCGCAGTGCAACCAAGTCGGGGGTTCCGCCACGATCGATGCGAGCGAAAGTCGCCGACGTTGACGCAGAGCCGATGAGGGGAAGACGCACCAGCCCCCCCGCGCCGTCGTTTCGCACCGGTCGGAGCTGCGTAGAGGAGTACTGGGCGACGAGGTCCTGGTCGCCGTCATCGTCGAAATCGGCGCTGGTGAACTCGCCCCAAGATTCAAGGAGCTGGTTGGTGGAGAGCGAGAGCGACAGCGCCTGTTGGGTGGAGTTGTTGTTGAGATAGCCGAGCCTGCCGGGACCACTGAAGGTGATCTCTGGGAGAGAACTCCCGCCACCGATCATCTGACCGATCCGAACGTTGAGCGTGGAGAACCCCAGCGACAGGATGTAGCGTTGTGAGCCTCCAAGAAGCGTGCCATCTCCGGTGTTGCGCAGCACACTGATCTGGGTTCCTTCCGAGACTACAACATCGCGGTGACCATCGCCGTTGACATCGCCGACGGCAAAGCCCAGGACGCCGCTGCCACCCGCTCCGAAGACCTGTTCGGCCAGAAAGATCCCGTTTGCGGCTCCAAGCGCTACCGCGATAGAGGACAATCCGATTTCATACACCGCGTCGGCCCGGCCGTCCGAGTTCATGTCGGCGAGGACAAAGTCCTTGCGCACGACCTGACCCGCCGACTGGAGGGCCAAATTGCTGGCACCAAACGTCCGCTGCGCGTTGCCCAGACGGACGTAAAGACGATCGAACTGCTCGTCCATCATCGCGATGTCCGGGAAGCTGTCCCCGTTTACGTCTCCGACAGCCACCCTGCCGATTGCGACGCCCTGACTGGGAGAGAGATTTTCCGGGAGCTTGAAGTATCCGCCGAGGTTGCGGTGCAACTGAACCGTGTTCCCGGAGTCGGCACTGATCGTGATGACATCATCATCGCCGTCCTGATCGATGTCCGCCGTCACCAGGGTCTGAGCCGTGGTCGAGTTTCTCGGGGTCAGCAGGGGCAAGCCGGCGAACGCTCCATTGCCGTAGTTGAATGCCAGTGCGACCCCGTCTACCCCTTCCGAGGTCGTGTTGCTCGCGCCGATCACGTCCGGCGCCAGATCCCCGTCGATGTTGCCGATCGCCAGCCGTCCCATCGCTGCCGGGTACTCTTCCCGCGACACAATCGCCGCGTCGCCGTTGGAGCGGAAGACCGAGATCACCCGTTCGTTCAGCTGGTTGTACCCGCTCGCCACCACGTCCACGTCTCCGTCGAGATCGACGTCCGCGAGCGCAACACCCGCGCCGTACCGAAGTGGCTGATCGAGCAGGCCCTGGAACGCGAGCGTGCTGCCTGATACAAAGCTGCGATGGGTTCGCAACGTGCTGGTCGAGTCGTCACCGACCGACGCTAGATCCGCTCTGCCGTCCCCGTTCAGGTCACCTACCGCGATCGCGACCACGTTCGGTGTGGTAGCGACCTGCACGGGGGTGGCTGCCGGGAAGTTCGCGGTACCGTCGTTGGGCAGCACGTACAACGTGCTGCTCGAGAAGCCTGCCGCGGCGAGCACAACATCCAGGTCGCCGTCTGCGTCTACGTCACCCGCCTTGATGTCTTTGATCGTCGTGTTCGCGCCTGAGATCGTGAGTTGCAACTGGGGATTCAGCGTGTCTGACGTAGTCCGCGTCTTGATGGAAACCGAACCACTATCGGTGGTCACGACGATGTCCGGCCGAGTATCACCGGTCGTGAGATTCGCGACCAGAACCCGTCGATTCGATCCGATTAGGTTCGAGAATGTGGTCAGCTCGGTCGGGCTCCCGAAGTTTCCGTTCCCTTGGTTCAGCACCTGAAAGACCCGATTCCCGTAACGGTCCGCCAGGTGGATGTCCCCGCGACCGTCTCCGTTCCAGTCCGCAATCGACAGACTGTGCGACGAGCCCGGAAGGCTGACCGAGATCGGCAGCTGGAACTCGCCCGGGCGATTCGGGCTCTGAAGAAAGATCGACAGCGTCGAGTTCCCGACGCCGGCGATGTCCAGCTTGCCATCGCCATTCAGGTCGGCGACCGCCACATCCTCGGGCGCGAAGTTCGCGACGAGGCTCGTCGCGACGTCAAACGTGGTCGACGCGAGAAGTCGGCGGCCTTCCAAACTCTCCATGAACACACTCTTGGCGTTCTGGGGGCTGCCACTCGTCCACTTGCGCTTCGCCATGACGTTCTCCCAACCTATTCGATCGTGCAGGGAAAGAGGCCTAATCCACTCACTTGACGGACCCGGCACCATGTCACGTTCCGGGTTATACTAGCAAGAGCGTGACCTTTGCATTGCAGCCGTAGTGTTTTTCCTTGAATGTTCACAAGTGCCTTTTTCTCATTGTTTTACAACCCGAGTCAGCGTTCGAACAAATGCCAGATCTGTGGCACGCCGCCCGTGCTAGGAACTCCCATGTTCAGTACCAACACCCGCCTCCTCCTCGCCTGCGGTCTTGCCGCGTCCATTGTTGCCGCCGGTTGCTCCAGCTCCGGCTCCGCCCCCTCGGGCAACCAGACCACGCCCGCGGGCCCCGTCTCCGCTGACGACGCCCAGTTCCTCGACGCCTACGCCCGCACCTTCCGCTACACCCTCGGCCGCCCGCGCGGGTTCCGCCCCACCCCCGATGGCAAGAAGGTCCTCTTCCTCCGCAGCGGCCCCCGCTCCTTCGTCCAGGACCTCTACGAGTTCGATGTCGCCTCCGGTGCCGAACGCGTCCTGCTGACGGCCGACCAGATCCTCGGCGGCGGCGGCGAGAACCTCAGCCCCGAGGAAAAAGCCCGCCGCGAACGCATGCGCATGACCAGCAAGGGCATCGCCGCGTTCGACCTCTCCGACGACGGCTCCAAGATCCTCGCGCCCCTCTCCGGTCGCCTCTTCATCGTCGACCGCGAGACCAAGTCCTCCCGCGAGGTCAGGCCCACCCTCCGCCAGGACTTCCCCCTCGACCCGCAGTTCTCCCCCGATGGCACCAAGATCGCCTGCGTCCGCGCCGGCGACGTCATCGTCCACGACCTCGTATCCGGCGCCGAACGCCAGATCTCACCCGGTGCCGCCGGAACCATCAGCTTCGGTGAGGCCGAGTTCGTCGCACAAGAAGAAATGAGCCGCTTCCACGGCTACTGGTGGAGCCCCGACGGCTCCAGGATCTGCTACCAGGGCACCGACACAGCCGGCCTCCTGCAGTACCACATCGCCGACGCCGTCAACCCCGAGAAGGAACCCGAGACCTGGCCCTACCCCAAGTGCGGCACCACCAACGCCCGCGTCTGGCTCGAGATCGTATCCCTCGACGGCGGCGCTCCTGTCCGCGTGCAGTGGGACTCCGCCAAGTACCCCTACCTCGCCAACGTCGTCTGGCAGAAGAACGCCCCCCTCACCATCCTCGTCCAAAACCGCGAACAGACCGAGCAACTCCTCCTCGCCGTCGCCGACGATGGCTCCACCTCCACACTCCTCCGTGAAAACGACGCCGCGTGGCTCAACATCATGGAGAAGTGCCCGAAGTGGACCGCCGACGGCAAGCACTTCGTCTGGCTCTCCGAGTCCTCCGGCGAATGGACCGTCGAACTCCGCCGTCGCGACGGCTCCCTCGTCGGCCCCCTCACCTCCCCCGGCTCCGGCGTTCAGAACATCCTCCACCTCGACTCCCTCGAGGGCTTCGTCTACGTCCAGGCCTCCACCGACGCCACCCAGTCCCACCTCTGGAAAGTCCCCCTCTTCGCCGGCGTCGGCACCGCCTCCAAACTCACCGCCGACCGCGGCATCCACGGCGGCGATTTCGCCCCCGGCACCGGCATCTGGGTCCACTCCTTCAACACCCTCGATGGCAAGATCGGCTGGAACGTCCGTCGCGCCGACGGCGGCTCCGTCGGCTCGGTCATCTCCGTCGCCGAGCCGCCCCCCTTCGCGCCCAACATGGAACTCACGCAGACCGGCGGCAACCCCGTCTGCCATGCCGCGATCTTCCGCCCGCGAAACTTCGACCGCTCCCGCACCTACCCCGTGATCCTGAGCGTGTACGCCGGCCCCGGCGTCCAGACGGTCAAAGCCACCGGCGTCGCGTTCCACCTCCAGCAGTGGATGGCCGATCACGGCTACATCGTGGTCACCATCGACGGTCGCGGCACACCCGGCCGCGGTCGCGCCTGGGAACGCGCGTGGAAGGAAACCGACCCGACCAAGCGCGGCAACCTGATCGACGTCGCACTCAACGACCAGGTCGCGGGGCTCAAGGCCCTGGGCGATCGCTACCGGGAGATGGACCTGACCCGCGTCGGTGTGACGGGCTGGTCGTTCGGCGGGTACTTCAGCGCGATGGCCGTCATGCGCCGGCCGGACATCTTCGACGCGGGCATCGCCGGCGCTCCCGTCTGCGACTTCGCCGACTACGACACGCACTACACCGAGCGGTACCTCGGACTCCCCAGCGCGAACCCCGAGGGGTACGCCGCGAGCAACGTCCTCACGTACTGCAAGGACCTCGAGAAGCCCCTGCTCATCATCCACGGGACCTCGGACGACAACGTCTACTTCCAGCACAGCCTGAAGATGACGGAGGCTCTGTTCAAGAGCGGGCGCGAGTTCGAGTTCCTCCCCCTCGCGGGCTTCACGCACATGGTGCCCGACCCGGTGGTCACGTCGAACCTTCAGATGCGGATGATGAACTTCTTCGACCGCAACCTGAAGTGAACCCAGAGGTGAATGCGGGCGACAGGACTTGAACCTGCAAAGCCTTGCGGCCACGGGAACCTAAATCCCGCGCGTCTGCCAGTTTCGCCACGCCCGCGGACATGCGATGGTAGTGACGGGGCGGCCCTCAAGCTTCCTGCCGGAATGGCATGACAGGCCGGACCCGAGGCGGATCGTGACCGGGTTCGGCGGTCGGACGGGTGGCCCCCAAGAGGTCCAAGGGGCCTTTCCACGTGGTTTTGCCGGGTTATGGGCGCAAGTTTCCCACCGAATGTGAAGATCCAGTTTTCGGCACGCGGATCGCTGCCGATAGCTCAGAGATCGGATCCCGGATCGCCCTGCGTGGGCGGTACGGGTCGGGCGTGCGGGGTTTGGAAGGAACCTGCGCAGGTCCGGAAAGCTCGCCCCCTATCGTCCGAGAAAGGGCGCTGATTCGCGAACCTCCGTTGGGGGGTTTGGCGAAGAAGGGTTAGGACAAGCGGCACCCCTGTGGGACAGCCGTTGGAGATGAGCCATGTTTGAACGCTTCACCGATCGTGCCCGCAAAGTGATGGCCCTGGCCAACCAGGAAGCCCAGCGCCTCAACCACGAGTACATCGGGACCGAGCACATCCTGCTCGGCCTGGTGAAGGAAGGGTCCGGCGTCGGCGCGAACGTCCTCAAGAACCTCGAAGTCGACCTCCGCAAGGTCCGCCTCGAAGTCGAGAAGCTCGTCAAGGCCGGACCCGAAATGGTCACCATGGGCAAGCTCCCCCAGACCCCCCGCGCCAAGAAGGTCATCGAGTACGCCATCGAAGAGGCCCGCAACCTCAACCACAACTACGTCGGCACCGAGCACCTCCTCCTCGGCCTCCTCCGCGAGCACGACGGCGTCGCCGCCCAGGTCCTCATGAACCTCGGCCTCAAGCTCGAGGAAGTCCGCGAGGAAGTCCTCAACCTCCTCGGCGCCGGCAACGAGCAGGGCGAAGGCCCCTCCAGCGCCGGCCCCGGCGGCACCGGTGACCTCGCCTCCTCCGGCCCCCAGAGCGGCGCGTCCGCCCCCGGTGCCAAGGGCAAGAGCAAGACCCCCGCGCTCGACAGCTTCGGCCGCGACCTCACCGAGCTCGCTCGCGAGAACAACCTCGACCCCGTCATCGGCCGCACCACGGAAATCGAACGCGTCGTTCAGGTCCTCTGCCGCCGCACCAAGAACAACCCCGTCCTCCTCGGTGAGGCCGGCGTCGGCAAGACCGCCATCGTCGAAGGCCTCGCCCAGCGCATCATCAGCGGCGAAGTCCCCGAAATCCTCCACGACCGCCGCATCGTCGTCCTCGACCTCGCCATGATGGTCGCCGGTACCAAGTACCGCGGCCAGTTCGAGGAACGCATCAAGGCCGTCATGAACGAGGTCCGTCGCGCCAAGAACGTCATCCTCTTCATCGACGAACTCCACACCCTCGTCGGCGCAGGCGGTGCCGAAGGCGCTATCGACGCCAGCAACGTTCTCAAGCCCGCCCTCGCCCGCGGCGAGATCCAGTGCATCGGCGCCACGACCTTCGACGAGTACCGCAAGTACATCGAGAAGGACGCCGCGCTCGCCCGCCGCTTCCAGGCCATCACCGTCGACCCGCCCGGCAACGAGCAGGCGATCGAGATCCTCAAGGGCCTCCGCGAGCGCTACGAGCAGCACCACCGCGTGCAGATCACCGACGGCGCGATCAAGGCCGCCGTTGAGCTCTCCGGTCGGTACATCACCGGTCGCGTGCAGCCAGACAAGTCGATCGACGTCATCGACGAGGCCGGCGCCCGCGTCCGCATCAAGAGCATGACCAAGCCGCCGAACCTCGCCGAAGTCGAGGCCGAGGTCGAACGCCTCAGCGTCGAGAAGGACGAGGCCGTCAAGGCCGCCGACTACGAGCGTGCCGCGGAACTCCGCGACAAGGCCGAGCAGCTCCGCAAGAAGCGCGAGGAAACGCTCAAGGAATGGCGGACCAAGGCCCAGGAAGTGGACGGGGTCGTGGACGAAGAGATCATCGCGGAAGTCGTGTCGAAGATGACCGGCGTCCCGCTCAAGCGGCTCGAGAAGGACGAAGCCCAGCGCCTGCTGGACCTCGAGAAGGAGCTGCACAAGAAGGTCATCAGCCAGGACGACGCCGTCAAGGCCGTTGCCAAGTCCATCCGCCGTGCCCGCGCCGGCCTGAAGGACCCCAAGCGCCCCATGGGCTCGTTCATCTTCCTCGGCCCCACGGGCGTGGGCAAGACGCTGCTCGCCAAGGCCCTGGCCGAGTTCATGTTCGGTGACGAGGAAGCCCTCGTCCACCTCGACATGAGCGAGTACATGGAGAAGCACAACGTCAGCCGCCTCGTCGGCGCTCCCCCCGGCTACGTCGGCTACGAGGAAGGCGGCCAGCTCACCGAGCGCATCCGCCGCCGCCCCTACTCGGTCGTCCTCCTCGACGAAGTCGAGAAGGCCCACCCCGACATCTTCAACATGCTCCTCCAGATCATGGAAGAAGGCCGCCTCACCGACTCCTTCGGCCGTCACGTCGACTTCCGCAACGCCGTCATGATCCTCACCAGCAACATCGGTGCGGACCTCATCAAGGGCGGCGGCGGCTTCGGGTTCGGCAAGCGCACCGAGGCCACCGACTACGACAACATCAAGGTCGTCCTCATGAAGGAAGTCGAACGCTTCTTCCGCCCCGAGTTCATCAACCGCCTCGATGATGTCATCGTCTTCCGCCCCCTTAACAAGGCCGACATCACCAACATCATCGAGTACGAGATCGCCAAGCTCAACAAGCGACTCCTCCAGCAGGGCTACGTCCTCGCCCTCGACCCCGAGTCCAAGGAGTTCCTCATCGACCGCGGGTACAACCCCGAGTTCGGTGCCCGTCCCCTCCGTCGCGCGATCGGCCAGTACGTCGAAGACCCCCTCTCCGAGAGCCTCCTCTCCGGTGGCTTCGAAGCCCCCTGCACCATCCAGGTCACCCGCAAGAAGGACGCCGACGGCAAGGACGAGGACCACCTCTTCTTCACCGCCGCACCCGCCCCGGAACACTTCGGCTGGTCCAAGCCCGAAGCCCCCCAGCCCAAGAAGCAGTCCACGACTCAGAGCACCTAACTCTCTTGTCCACAATACCCCAAGCCCCCGGCCACGCCGGGGGCTTTTTCGTGCGCCCACAGAACTCATCCGCGATCCTTATCCGTAGCCGTCCTCCGTCACCGGGTCCGCGGCCCGCACCGGATGCGAGGCCTGTGAGGCCTGCGCGGTCCATCACCACGGCGATGCTCAGTCCATCAGGTTGCACCGCCTCCCTCGTGGGGTACGTTCCGGCGAAGGCGGAGGGAACCCCGACGCACCGCACCCGTACGGTGCGGCGACACTTCCACCCTCAGATGTGCCGCCCCGGCGTCAGTTGCCGCGAGCGGACGATGCGCCCAGACCGGAAGCCCGGTCCGCGGCGTGATTCGCGGATGTGAGACCGTGACGTTCGTCAGGGGAGCCTCCCCCATGCCGAATGCGTTGCACGTTGTGCTGAGGCGGTACGAGAGAGAGAGAGAAGACATGAAGACGTTTGCTGTTCTCGCGTTGGTTGCGTTCGCTGGCGCCGCTCAAGCCCAGACCTTCTTCGGCTCGGGTGCGGCCATCCCCGACAACACCGT
>JBIKMF010000164.1:0-8582 GCA_044359425.1 Phycisphaerales bacterium | reverse complement strand
AGGAAGTGGCGACTAACTCTGTGCCAGCAGTCGCGGTAATACAGAGGCCACAAGCGTTAGTCGGAATCACTGGGCTTAAAGGGTGCGTAGGCGGGTCGGAAAGTGTTCTGTGAAAGCCCTCGGCTCAACCGAGGAACAGCAGGGCATACTACCGATCTTGAGGCAAGTATGGGTGGGCAGAACAGTAGGTGGAGCGGTGAAATGCGTAGATATCTACTGGAATGCCGATGGTGAAGACGGCCCACTGGGCTTGTCCTGACGCTGAGGCACGAAAGCGTGGGGAGCAAACAGGATTAGATACCCTGGTAGTCCACGCCGTAAACGATGCGCACTAGACCGGTGCGGTTTTGACGCCGTATCGGTCGTAGTAAAAACGATAAGTGCGCCGCCTGGGGAGTACGGTCGCAAGGCTAAAACTCAAATGAATTGACGGGGGCTCACACAAGCGGTGGAGCATGTTGCTTAATTCGAGGCAACGCGAAGAACCTTACCTGGGTTTGACATGGTCGGATTAACTCTATGAAAGTAGAGCCACAGCCGCAAGGTTGGAACGATCACAGGTGCTGCATGGCTGTCGTCAGCTCGTGCTGTGAAGTGTCAGGTTAAGTCCTTTAACGAGCGCAACCCCTATCGTTAGTTGCTCACGGGTAATGCCGAGTACTCTAGCGAGACTGCCGGCGTCAAGCCGGAGGAAGGTGGGGATGACGTCAAGTCCTCATGGCCCTTACATCCAGGGTTGCAAACGTGCTACAATGGTGCGTACAGAGCGACGCAAGATCGCGAGATGGAGCAAATCGCAAAAAGCGCACCCCAGTTCGGATTGCAGGCTGCAACTCGCCTGCATGAAGCCGGAATCGCTAGTAATCGGAGATCAGCTACGCTCCGGTGAATGTGTTCCTGAGCCTTGTACACACCGCCCGTCACGTCATGGGAGCCGAGAGTGCCCGAAGTCGCTGCAGTTCAGCAGTGCCCACGGCAAGATCGGTGACTGGGACGAAGTCGTAACAAGGTAGCCGTAGGAGAACCTGCGGCTGGATCACCTCCTTTCTAAGGGATTTCCTTAGACCGGACCATGACAGAGATGTCATACCGGTTGTCAACACACTCTCGTCTGCCAAGGCCAGAAGCCCCAGCAGATAGCCCCACGGCAACGTGGGATGAAGCGTTCCCAACTGTTTCTTGCATTCCCGGTTCGCCGGCGAAGCAGCCTCCTGAAAAGGAGGCTGCTTTCGTTTTTGCACCGCGCCGCCGCCCCGCCCGCCCCGAACGTCCACTTTTTCTCGCCTCTTTCCCCGACAACCGCTAGATCCCAACGTCCCGCCGACATCCGCTCCTGCCGCGTCCAGCGTTCCGCCCGCGGTGCGCACGCCCGCCGGGGAGGGTCGTGGGCCTTTGTGCGTTCCCGGAGCTGTCGTCGCCATCCCTCGCGACGACTCAAGAAAGAGAGATTCAATGTCGACCTTGCTGAAGTCCTTGGCCATCGCCGCTGTCGCGGCCGCCACCACGGTTGCCTCCGCCCATGAGCTCGTCTTCACCACCACCCTCAGTGGTCCCAACGAGGCTCCCCCCAACTCCTCCCCCGGCACCGGCTTCTCCACGGTCACCATCGACCTGGACCTCGCCACCATGCGCGTGCAGGCGTCCTTCTCCGGCCTCACCGGTAACGTCACCGCCTGCCATATCCATGGTCTCACCGCCCTGCCCTTCGCTGGCACCGCGGGCGTCATGACCCCGACCCCCTCCTTCCCCAGCTTCCCCCACGGCGGCACCTTCGGCACCTACGACCGCACGTTTGACCTCACCCTCGCCTCTTCCTACAACGCCGCGTTCATCACCGCGAGCGGCAGCATTTCCAACGCCATGAACCGCCTCATCCAGTCCCTCGAGCAGAGCCGCGGGTACCTCAACGTCCACACCACCGCCTTCCCGGGTGGTGAAATCCGCGGGTTCTACGTCCCCGCCCCCGGCGCGGGCGTTCTCCTCGCCGGCGCCGGCCTCCTCGCCGCGCGTCGTCGTCGCGCCTGATCCCGCTTCGTAACTCGTCGTTCCGACCACCCCGGAAGTCTCGCCGGGGTGGTCTGTTTTTGGAGTTCCCCGCGCTTGGGGCGGCACCGGCTCCCCGGGCGGGTTCGCCGACCCCCGTGCGCGGCTGCCATCAGCGATGCGACGGCGAGGGGAAACCCTGATATCCTGTTTCCCCACGGGAGGTCACATGGTTCGTACTCGAGTTGCCGTCGCCGTCTTGGTTGCTGGTCTGGTGCCCCTCTGTTTCGCCCAGCAGTATCCCCCTGGCTTCGTGTGGAACCACAACGCCGACTTTGCACCCGGGATTGAACCGGGATGGTCCACTGGGAATCCCTCGCCGGACGCCATGGGGAACGCGGTCTGGGAGGCGGTGTGGGTCACCGGTGACCCGTTGGGCGGGCCGAATCCCTGGTACCTGGGCGCGGGCACTCGCCTCGTGTGGGACCCATTTTGGTTCGGGACTCCTAATCCCAACTGGGTCGTCGCCAACGACACGGCTCCTTCCGTCGGACGCGGGGCGTTCCTGACTCCCGGCGCTCCCTCTTCGCCCCGCGTCGCCGCGCTCCGCTGGATCGCTCCCGCCACGATTCCCGGCGGCCTTTTGATCGACGGTTACTATGTTGGTGACTGGACGAACAACAACGCGACGTATCAAGTCGCGATTGCTCGGTCGCCGGGTGGCTCGGCTTCCGGCGCGCAGCTCCTGTTCAGTGACACGCTGAGTTCGATCTGGAGTCAGCGCGAGCAGCCGGTGCACCTGCGGGTGCCGGTCGTCAATGCCGGTGACGTGATCACGTTCTCGACGCGAGCGCTGGCCGACCACGGGTGGTGGACGGTGTGGTACCACAACATCAGGTTCAAGGTCGCCAGGCAACCGGTGTACCCCATCGGCTTCACGTGGAACCGGCAGGCAGATTGGGTCGTTCGTCCCGAGTACGACGCGAATACAAGCTACGGGAATCCGGGGTTGGACGGACAGGACCAGCCCGTCTGGCAGTACGCGTACACATCCGGCGGCGGGCTCGGCGGGTCGAATCCCTGGTTTGCGAATGAGCCCACGCTCCTGCGGTGGGATCCGTCGTGGTTTGGGCAGGCGAGCAACTCCTCGTGGGTGTCGAGCGATGACAACGCTCCCTCGATCGGGCCGACCACAACGTACAACTTGAACCACCTTTCGGCGTCGCGCACCGGCGTCATCCGCTGGCTGGCACCCGCCATGCTTCCCGGGGGGCTGAGAGTTCACGGCTCGTGGTCCGTCAACTGGTTCAACAACGCCCAGCCCTACGAGGCGGTCATCGCCAGGCTGCCGCAAGGGCGTGCTGATCTCGCCGAGGTCATCACCAGCCGGACCTTTACGATCGGCGAGCAGCAGATCGAGATTCCGGTTGATGTCGTCGTTCCCGTTGTGAACCAGGGCGACGTGATCGTCGTGAGTGGGCGTCCCACGTCGGATCACCCTTGGTACATCTACTTCTCCGACAGTCTGACGTTTACCCACAACTGTCCTTCGTTTGTCTTCTCACCCCCGGCCGAGTCTCTGGTGTCGGTCATCGAGGGAGAGGCGGCGGCGCTCGAGATCTCCGGGCAGCTCGTGCCCGATCTCGCACCCTTCGCGGCTTCTCTTCGCTGGCACCGGGACGGCACGCCAATCGTGGACGGTGTAACGCCCGATGGGTCGGTCATCTCCGGCGCTGCCACGACCCAACTCTCCATCACGAACGCCAAGCCCAGCGACAGCGGACGCTACGACCTGGTCGCTTCCAACTCGTGCGGTCAGACCACGAGCCAGCCCGCCACGCTCGCGGTGTACCCGCGGCAATCCTTCCAGTGGAAGCGGAGCACCGATTGGACGACTCCTTCCCCTGCCGCGGCGGGTACTTCAGTGGGCAATCCGGATGACGATCAACTCGGGGTCCCGGTCTGGCACGCGCGATACGCCATCGGAGGCCGCGCCTCCTCCGTGAATCCTTGGTACCTCGAGTCCTCGACTCCGATGGTGTGGGATCCGAGTTGGTACGGCTCGAGCGGGGCGTGGGCGGTGGGGAACGATGTCAATCCGCCGATTGGTCAGTCCGGGATGACGGACAACCGAGTCGACTCGGCCGGCCGCATACCCGTCGTGCAGTGGGAGGCCCCCGTTGATCTGCCGGAGCCGCTGTACGTAACGGGCGAGATTTCAGTGGGTTGGGCTGGCGGAGGAGATCAGGCGTCGAATCGGGCGCCGATGGAAGTCATCATCGCACACACGCGGGATGGCGTGCAGCGTTCTCGCTACCTCATGATGAATTACCGCCAGAACTGCTCCTCATGGTCCTGTCTTCCCTGGACCGCGGTTGTCCCGGTGAGGGTTGCTTTCGGCGATGTGCAGAAGGGCGACCGGATCGTTGTGAGCGGACGGACCCTGACGGCCAGCGAGGGCTATCCGCAGCACGGGTGGACCACACTGGGTGATGACTTGGTCTTCAGCTACTCCTGTCGGCCGATCGAGATCGAAACCCCGGAGTACGACTACACCATTGGCAGCAATGCCTACTTTGCTGCCCATGTTCGCCACCTCTCGGATCCGCCGTCGTTCACGTGGTTGCGGAACGGCGAGCCGATTGACATTTCGGACCCACGGTACCTCGTGTCACAAGGGGCGACCGAGAGCTACTTGCTCTTCACGCCGACAATGGAGGCGGACGTGGGCACCTATTCATGCCGCGTTGAGAGCGACTGCGACGCGACGACGATTGTGGCGGGAACGGTTGACTACTGCCTTGGGGATCACAATCGCGATTCGGTGGTGGATGGCGATGATGTCATCGAGTTCTTCGCCGACTGGGATACGAACGCAATCGAAGCGGATGTCGATGGTTCGACCGGAGTCGACGGGGACGACGTGATCCTCTTCTTCGTCCGATGGGACAACGGCTGTTGAGCACCCCGGAAGCGAGCACGCGATGGTGAGGTTGGAGAGTCTGTAGACGCCGCGGCACGAAGGGCTGGCGACAGTCGCCAGGTGCATCGTCGCAGCAGCGAAGCTGTTGGCGAGGATGCGCCGGGGTGAGGGCTTTAGCTCGCTCTCGCTCTGCCGCGGCAGTAGACGAGCCAGTACACCGCTCCGACGAGGACTCCGCCGCCGATGATGTTGCCGAGGGTCACAGGGATGAGCGTGGCCGCGAAGCGGGGCCAGGCGATCTGGTCGAGCACCACGCCCGGGAGTTCGCCGAACGATGCCGGGTCGGCGAGGGATCGGATGAGGATGGCGAAGGGGACGAAGTACATGTTGGCGATCGAGTGCTCGAAGCCGCACGCGACGAAGGCGGTCACCGGCATCGCGATCGCCGCGATCTTCTCGCCTGTGGTGCGGCATGACATGCACAGCCAGACCGCGAGGCAGACCAGCGCGTTACAGTACACGCCGCGCATGAAGGCCTCGTCCCACGTCAGGCCGCACTTGGTCGCGGCGATCGTGAGGGCCAATGCGCCCACCTTGCCCCCGGCCATGGTGTGTAGACCGGCGGCGTACATGCCCGCGGCGGTTGCCACGGCTCCGATGAAGTTGCCCAGATAGACGAGTGCCCAGTTGCGGAGCACGCGGGAGGCCGAGACCTTGCCGCTGGCGTGGGCGATGACGAGGAGGTTGTTGCCGGTGAAGAGCTCGGCGCCCGCAACGACGACGAGGATGAGTCCGAGGGAGAACGTGGCACCGGCGATGATGCGGCCCACGCCGAACGGGAGCGAGGCGGCGCCGGTGCTCGCGACGGTGCTGAAGGCAGCTCCCAGGCCGATGAACGCGCCGGCGAGGATGGCGAGCATGAGCGTGGTGGTGGTGTCCATCCCGGCCTTGGCGACTCCGGCGTCTTCGGCCTTGGCGGCGATCTGCTGCGGGAGGAGTGACTCGAAGGGCTGAGGCGTGGTGTTCATCGCGGTCGCTCCGTCGTGCATGGGAATGCTACGCGAAGGTCACGCGGCGGGAGTGAGGTCGGCGAGCAGTTGCGCGAGCGTCTGGCGGTCAACGCGGTCGCTCAGGAGGACTCGCCGGGTGCGGGGTGTGCCTCGTGTCGTCGTGTACTCGATCTCGAGCCAGTCGCCGCGGTCGTCGGTTGAGATTTCGGCCCGGCGGATGCGCTCGGGCTTCAGGAGCGAGGAGCCTTGGCTCTGTGAGATCATGATGCGGTCGCGGCGCACCTCGACGCGGACGGGGAAGAGCAGTTGTGCGCTGCCTGCGATGAAGAGGAGAGGTGGAGTGGTCAGCAGCACTCCGGCGATCTGCGACCAGGGGAGCGCGATGCCGGGGTACGCGATCAGGATGGCGGCGATTGTGCCCGCCGCGATGAGCGTGGTCACGATGAGTACGCGGGCCCAGAACATCCAGTTGAACCAGGTGGAACGGACTTCGCGGAAGGAGCGTTCGCGCGACGCGTGCCACGGCTCCCACCAGACGACGGAGTTCACGGGCTACCGCACCTTCACGAGCGCGAGTGCCACCACAACGAGGATGATGGTGACGATCCATGCGCGGGCGACGACCTGTTGCTCGGTCCAGCCGCCCAGGTGCAGGTGGTGGTGGAACGGGGCGCAGCGGAAGATCCGTTTGCCCTTGGTGAGCTTGAAGTAGGAGACCTGGAGCACGACGCTGCCGATCTCGGTGAGGAAGACGCCGGTCATGAGGAGCGTGGCGATCTCCTGGCGGGTGACCACCGCGATGTAGCCGGCGATGCCGCCGAGCGCGAGCGAGCCGGTGTCGCCCATGAAGACCTGCGCCGGCGAGCAGTTCCACCACAAGAACCCGAGGCAGGCACCGGCGGTGGCGCCTGCGAGGACCGCGAGTTCTGCCGCGCCGGGGATGTACGGCACGAGGAGGAACTGGGCCATGCCCTGGTTGCCGGCGATGAGTGAGAGGACGAAGAGGCCGACCATCACGGCGGTGGAGACGCCGGCGGCGAGACCGTCCATGCCGTCGGTGATGTTGGCGGCGTTGCTCATGCCGGTGACCATGAGCATGGCGAGGATGACGAACGCGCCCGCCGGAAGGAAGATGAGCGAGGGGTTGAGGCCTGTGCCCTCGTAGGTTTTCTGGAAGGGGAGGTTGAGGACGTGGCGGAGGTTCTCGCCGTCGGTCTCTGGGTCGCCCTGTCCCTGGCGGTAGAGGAACCAGCCGACGAGGAGGCCGAGTCCGAGCTGGAAGATGAGCTTCTCCCATGCGTACAGCCCCTGACGGCTGCCGGTGCCGCGGCTTTTGGCGGTGAGCTTGAGCCAGTCGTCGAAGCCACCGAGGATGCAGAGCCACGCGGCGACGATCATGCCGAGCTGAACGTAGAACTCGCGGAGATCGGCGAGGAGGAGGGTGCCGGTGAGGATGGCGGTGACGATGAGGACGCCGCCCATGGTGGGGACGTTGGCCTTGGACTGGGCGTGCCCCTGCAGGGCGGCGGAGTCGGAGAGGCCGGCGTCGCCGATCTTCATGCGGGTGAGCCAGCGGATCGTGCGGCGTCCGAAGATGAGGACGACGGCGAAGGCGATGGCGGCGGCGAGCGACGCGCGGAACTGGAGTTGCTCCAGGACGCGGAAGGGCGCGTAGGCGCCGACGTCGATCAGCCAGTTGCGGAGGTTCTCGAGGAGCAGGTAGAGCATGGGTGTTGTCTAGCGGGGTGCTTCGAAGGCCTTGATGACTCGTTCGAGGCCGATGCCCCGAGAGCCCTTGAGGAGTACGAGATCGCCGGCGGCGAGCATGCCCGCGGCGGCGGCGTCTCTGCCGTCGGAGAGATCAGGGAGCGCGACGACCGTGGTCTTGCCCGAGAAGAGAGCGACGTTCGAGGAGAAGTGGGGGCCGACGACGATCGCGAGATCGGGGGCCGTGCCGCCGAAGACGCGGGCGACTTCGGTGTGCGAGTCGCGGGTGGCCTCGCCGAGTTCGAGCATGTCGCCGAGCACGACGACGCGTCGTTGGGGCTTGAGTTCACGCGAGACCGACTCGAGGACCTCGGCGGCGGCGAGCATGGACTCGGGGTTGGCGTTGTACGCGTCGTTGAGGAAGCGGACGCCGGCGATCTCGCGGCGCTCGAGGCGCATCTCGGGGCCGGTGGCTTTGGCGAGCGCGGCCTCGATGGCTTCGTTGGTCAGGCCGAGGCGGCGACCGACGGCGATCGCGGCGGCGGCGTTCGACGCGTTGTGCTTCCCGACGAGAGGCACGAAGAAGGAGGATCGGTCGTGGAGCGTGAAGCGGACGCCCTCGAACGAGGTTTCGAACTTGGTGATGCGAACGTCGGCGGCGGGGTGGAACCCGAAGGTGATGATGCCGCCGAGGAGCCGGCCCGCGAAGCTCTTCACGGCGTCGACCAGACCCGGTGCGTCGGCGCACAGCACTGCGACGCCGCCGTTCTTGAGGTACTTGAAGAGGCTCGCCTCTTCGCGGAGCACGCCCGAGACATCCTTGAAGCCCTCGAGGTGCTCGCGGCCGATGCTGGTGATGACACCGATGTCGGGCTCGATGGTCTGCGCGAGGACTTCGAGTTCGCCCGCGGCGTTGGTGCCGGCCTCGCAGATGAGGTACTGGTCGGTCGGCTTGGCGC
>JBIKMF010000258.1:0-5945 GCA_044359425.1 Phycisphaerales bacterium | reverse complement strand
GGCGTTGGCGAGCTGACGGGCCTGACGGCCTTCCGCGATCGCGAGGCAGAGCTCGCGGATCACGACGTCGATCGAACGCATCGAGTCGTCGTTGCCCGGGATCGCGATGTCCGCGAGGTCCGGGTCGCCGTCGGTGTCGATCAGGCAGATCGTCGGGATGCCCAGCTTGCGGGCTTCCTTCAGGGCCGTCGCCTCGCGACGCACGTCGATGACGACGAGCACGCCCGGGAGCTTCTCCATGTGGCGGATGCCCTCGAGGTTGCGGCTGATCTTCTTCTTCTCGCGACGGAGCTGAGACTCCATCTTCTTCGAGTAGCTGGCAAAGTTGTCGGCCTGCTCGATGGTGTCGAGCTCGTCAAGACGCTTGAGACGAAGGCGGATCGTGCGGAAGTTGGTCAGCGTGCCACCCAGCCAGCGCTCGGTCACGAAGTGCATCTTCGCGTCCAGGACACGCTGCTCGAGAACGCTCTTGGCCTGACGCTTGGTGCCGACGAAGCACACGTCCTTGCCTTCGGAAACGAGCTTGGTGATGTACCGCTTCGCGAGAAGCAGGCCCTTCACCGTCTCCTTGATGTCGATGATGTGGATCCCGTTGCGCTTGCCGTAGATGTACGGACCCATCTTCGGGTTCCAGCCGCTGGCCCGCTGACCGAAGTGAATGCCGGCTTCAATGAGATCCTGAACGAGCGTATTCGCCATGACAACTATCCTTTCAGCGACACCGCGAGAAGTGAGACCGACCCACACGGCGACACGCGTCGTCGTCAGGCACTCTCGCACAAGGGCGCTTCAGTGCGCGGGCGGTGCTCGCCCGCTGAAATCTGCCGCTCCCGCTCCGCGGGCCCGGGCCGGCATCGATCTCTGAACCGGCGAACCACTGTAGGCCCATACCCGCACGAAAGCCGCTCCCCAACCCCGCAAACACGCTCCCGACGACCGAATACTCCGGCAAGTTCGGTGCGTGGAAGGGTGTGCCGCGGCCCTCGGCGCGGTATCCTTCCTTCGGCGGCTGTGTGTTCTTCCAGCACTCTCACCTCAGGAGGTGCATGTATGAAGACCGGATTGCTTCGCTCCCCCGATTCCCTCGGCGGAGGCGCCAGCGCTTCCAGGCCCGTCAACGGCCTGCCCCCCGAGCCCGCTCCCCCCAAGATCCAGGCCTTCTCCCAAGGAATGGCCGGTTTCCGCAAGGGCGAGGAAACGTGGAAACGCCAGGCCAGCCTCACCGGCACCGGCGCAGTTCACGTCAAGACCTTCCACGGCAAGCTCAATGAAGAGAGCCTCGCCTTCCTCGATCAACAGATCAACGAGTGGCTCGAGTCCCACCCGCAGTACGAGGTGAAGTTCGTGAACTGCACCGTCGGCGAGTGGCAGGGCAAGGTCAAAGAGCCGCAGATGATCGTGCAGCTCTGGCTCTGACCTTCCTTCGCTGTTGACCGCCGAGGCAACTGGCCGATCTCTCTGCCATGTGCGGGATCGCCGGTATCATCGCGCCCGACGGGCTCGCCCGCGGGGCGTTCGCCCCCCTCGACGCCGTCTCGCGCGCGCTGCGCCACCGTGGCCCTGATTCCGAAGGCTCGTGGATCGACACGCACGTCGCCCTCTCGCACCGCCGCCTCGTCGTCGTTGATCCGTCCCCCGCGGGCGCTCAGCCGATGTGCTCCGACGACCACCTCGCGGCAATCGCCTACAACGGCGAGCTCTACAACGACGCCGACATTCGCGCCAGCCTCGGCGGCCCGTTCCGATCCGCCTGCGATACCGAGACCGTCCTCGCCGCGCTCCGGCGGTGGGGGCCCGATGCCCTCCCGCGCCTGCGTGGGATGTACGCGTTCGCGTTCGTCGACCTCACCGAGCGAACCCTCTTGCTCGCACGCGACCCGCTGGGTATCAAGCCCCTCTACTACGCGATCACGCCGACGGGCGAGGTCGTCTTCGCGAGTGAGGTCGCTGCCGTCCTCGAACACCCCGCCGTCACGCGCGATCCAGACCCCGTCACACTCCGCGCGTACATCTCGACGATCCGCACCACACTCGGCGCACGAACCCTTTACCGCGACATCCGCACCCTTCTCCCCGGCGAGTGGATGCTGTTCAACCTCGACGCGCCGCGCAGCCCCGCGCGCCGCGGCATCACGCCGCTCCCCGCGCCCGAGCCCGGCACGACGAAGGCGGTCATCGCCCAGAGCGTGCGTCTGCACCTGCGGAGCGATGTGCCGATGTGCTCGCTGCTCTCCGGCGGCCTCGACAGCACCATCATCGCCCGCGAGACGCTCCGCTCGGTGCCCACACTGCGAACCTACTGCTCCGGCGCCGCCGACGCCGCGAGCAGCGAGATCGATGACTTCGCCGCCGCTCGAGTCGCGTCCCGCCAACTCGGCACCGAGCACCACGAGGCCCCGGTTTCGCGCGAGCTCTTCCTCGAGCGATGGCGCGATATGGTCACCCGCTCACGCCTGCCGATGTCGACCCCGAACGAAGTCGCGATCAACGAAGTCGCCAGAACGCTCCGTTCGCAGGGCAACATCGTCGCGCTCTCCGGCGAAGGGGCCGACGAACTCTTCGGTGGCTACGACCTGCTCCTCGAAGCCTCGCACGCGCTGCACGCCTCCGGGCGGGTGAGCCGTCGCGATGCCGCGGCATCGGAACTCGCCAACGCCTCCTGGGTGCCGGGCGATGCGCTCGCCGGCGTGCTGGCCGAGCCGTACGTTGAGGCCGAGGGCGGCGCCGACGCGACGCTCGACGCGTACGACGCCGAGTTCGCGCGGGTCGGGTACGACGAAGAGCCGGACAAGGTGCTTTCCCACTTGCGCGTCCAGCGGAGGATCAACCTCGCGGGCCTGCTCGCACGCCTCGACAGCGCGACCATGCTCGCGGGCGTCGAGGGCCGAACCCCCTTCGCCGACGCGCGCGTCGCGGCATTCGCCGAGGCTCTCCCGATGCACGAGAAGTTCATCGCGGGCCCGCCCGGCCAATCACCACGCGAGCGAGCCGCCCGCACCAAGCGATGCCTCCGCAGCGCCTACGCGGAAGAGATCCCCCGCGAAGTGCTCGAACGCCCGAAGGCGAGTTTCCCGCTGCCGTTCCAGAACTGGCTCGCGTCCCCCGATGTCGTGGAGCCCGCCCTGTGCTCGCGATTCGCCCGCGAGATCATGAACCCGGCGATGGTCGAAGCACTCCGCGCCAACCCCGCCGCACTCTGGCGGGTGCTGTGGCCAACGCTGAACCTGAGCCTCTGGTTCTGATCACCGCTCGAGTTCGGGCACGGCGAGCACGGCGTCCAGGAGCGAACGCGTGTATTCGTGCTGAGGATGATCGAGAACACCGGACGCGGGCCCTTGCTCAACGACGCGGCCCGCGCGCATCACGAGCACTTCATCCGCGAGGTGGCGAACGGTCGCCATGTCGTGGCTGATGAAGATGTACGCGATGCCCCGCTCGCGCCGCAGCTCGGTGAGCAGGTTGAGAATCTGTGCGCGGACGGAAACATCCAGCGCGGACGTTGGTTCGTCGCAAACGATGAGCGCGGGCGAGAGCGTGAGCGCCCGCGCGATCGCGATCCGCTGACGCTGGCCGCCGGAAAACTGGTGTGGATAGCGATCGAGCGAATCGGCGGGCATGCCGCAGCGTTCGAGGAGCGCCGCCGCGAGCTCGCGACGGGCCTTGGCCGTCATCCGCGGGGCATGAACAAGCAGCGGCTCGCACACGATCTCCTCGACGCGGTGCCGCGGGTTCATCGCGCTGGCGGGATCCTGAAAGATGACCTGCACGCGGGCGCGCGAGGCCCGCAACTCGGCGCCGTTCATGTCGCGCAGCGATCGCCCCTCGAGCAGAACATCTCCCGCCGCGATGGGGACAAGCCTGAGCAGAGCGCGCGCAAGCGTCGACTTCCCGGACCCAGACTCACCAACAACGGCGAGCGTGGTCGCGGGCTGAAGGACAAAGGAAACCCCCTCAACAATCCGCCGCACGCCACGCCCCGCGGCGGGCAAGTCCACGGCGAGCCCTCGCACCTCAAGCAAAGGGGACCCGGCGGGGGTAGGTTCTGGGGGGATCATGCGGCCATTATCGGCAGGATCCGAAGATCGCGAAGAGACCCCAAACGGCGGAGTTGACGCGGGCCGCCAGAGTGATACTCTTCCCATCCCAAACGGGAACAGTCCCGCGCGGGCAGTTAGCTCAATTGGTAGAGCACAGCATTGAAAATGCTGGGGTTCCCGGTTCAAGTCCGGGACTGCCCATTCCGCCGAAATGCACCAGCCCGCGACGATTCGCGTCAGGTTGCGTAAGGCCGGTCCCCACAAACACTTGCGACCAATGTCCCACCTCTGTGCCACCTGGTACGGATGGATGTACATCTGTTTCCGCGGGGCCTCTGCGTCGTATCGTGCGCCGCCGCCCGCCGCGAACGAGGTGGGGAGGGGTTAGGTTGAGGAGTTTGGCCCATGGCACCGTCGCTCTCCCCACGACAGCGTTCCCGCCCCTGAGCGGTGCTCAATCCTGCGGCCGGGGTGTCCAGCCCCTGGGGTAGAGTCAGGGCAATGTCATGTGGCTAGGTGTGGGGCGCGGTGTTGGTCGTACCGCAAAGACGCCGCGTTCAGCACTCCAGCCTCCGGGCGAGAGTGTGGATCGTTGATAGATGTAGAGAGTAGGCCCTGAGCCCAGTTTTCACTGATCTAGCTTCTGTGGCTTGTCCGCTCTTGTAAGACCAGAAGCCGCGAGATACCCTGCAGCAATGCAGGGGCGTGGAGGCAGACCGATGCGTGGCGGAGCCAGGCTGAGCGTGTGTGCAGTGGGGTGCCTTGCCGCGGGACTCCCCGCGGCAGGCGTCGCACAAAGCACAACATGGACTAACCACAGCGAGGGCTTCTCGCATTCTCCTGCGAATTGGTCCTATGGGGGGCCGAATGCCATCGAGGCGATAGCGACGCTCGGTGCTCATCCCCCTGATGCGATCGACGGCTCCGTCGACGGCGACGACGTTATCGAGTTCTTTGGTCGGTGGGATTCGGGCTGCTAATCCGGTCCGCGGGCACGATGTGCCGTGGGCCCTTTCTGGAGTACGTTCATGCTTCCTCGTGGTCACAAGACGGCGTTCTCTGCTTTCGAAGCCCTTGAGTCCCGCCAGTTGCTCGCGGCAGTCGCTTGGGACGGCGGTGGCAACGGGGTTGACTGGGCCGATCCTCTGAACTGGTCCAACAACGCTCTGCCGACTGCTGCGGACGACGTGTTGATCGACGCCCCGTCGGTCACAGTCCGCCATCAGGCCGGAGTCTCGAGCGTTCGCAGCCTCGATGTCCGTAGCCCCTTCCTGCTCGCAGGCGGCACGCTCGCGCCCGCGACGGCCTCCAGCTTCGCGGCGGATCTCACGCTCGCCGCGGGGACGCTTGCGGGCGTCGGAGACATCACGCTTCGGGGCACGACCGCGTGGACCGGTGGGACGATGGAGGGCACCGGCAAGACCATCGTTGCTCCAACCGGCACCCTGACGGCCAACGCTGGCGTGCTCAACCTCTGGCGGTCACTCGACAACGGAGGCACGTTCAACTGGCAACCCGGTCGTCTCGACATGATCGAGGCGATCCTCACCAACTTGCCCGGCGGGGTCTTTTTCGCGAACGGCACGGGACAGGTGCAGGGGCTCTCCGGTGTCACGCGAATCATCAACCAGGGCGTGTTCACCCGCGGCGGAGGTGGCACGACCACTTTCCAGCCCGGGGTTGGCTTCAACAATGCCGGGACCCTCAACACGATCGACGGCTCGCTTCGCGCGTTCGGGGGCGGTGTTTCAACCGGGGCGTTCAACCTGAACGCGCCCATGGAGCTCGCTGGCACAACTGTGTTCTTCGCGACATCGAGCGTTGATGGTCCCGGCGGCGTTACGTTCGCGGGCGGCAGCGCAACTGTGAACGGCACGTTCAGCCCTTCGCAGATTTCGTTCGCGACAG
>JBIKMF010000507.1:0-2650 GCA_044359425.1 Phycisphaerales bacterium | reverse complement strand
GAGCACCGACGTGGACTTCTCCGTGGGTTCCGGAGCCAACGTCGAGCTGAACAACGCGCTGACCCCTGTCTTCGAGGTTGTCGTGAACGGGGGGGTGCTTTCCGTGAACAGTCCGCAGTCGTGGCCGCGGCTTACGGTCAACTCCGGCGAGCTCACCGGTTCCGGGCAGATCACCGTGACCAACCAGCACACGTGGAACGGCGGTCTTCAGTCCGGTTTCGGCCGAACCATCGTTGCCGAAGGGGCAACCCTCACCATCGGCGCCAGCGTGACGCTCGACCGCAGCTTGGAGAACGCCGGCACTGCGAACTGGAACTCCGGCACGATCAACCTTCAGACCGCGATCCTCACCAATCTCGCGACTGGTGTATGGAACTGCCGCACCAGCGCCCAGATCACCGACGGTACGGGTGCCAGCCAGGTTGTCAACCTCGGGTTGTGGACGAGCCCCGGAGCCAACGTCACGATCGGGGGTTCGGTCGCCTTGAGCAACACCGGGCGCATCGATTGGAGCGGCGGGGCGCTCTCGATCGGGGGACCGATCGCGCAGCTCTCGGCTGGTACGCTCTCGGCTGGCACGTGGTCGGTGCGGGGGGCGGGCAACATCCAGTTCCCCTCGAATGTCTCCACGAATCAGGCAGTGCTGGAGTTCCGAAACTCCGGTAGCTTCAGCAACCTCGGCCTCGCCCTCAACGAGGGTGAGATTCGATTCCTCGAAAGCCGCGGCTGGGCCCAGAGCGTCGCGGTCAATGCTGGCGTCATTCTGCTTGAAGGAAGCACCGGCCAGTTCACCACGATCAGCAATAGCGGGCTGATTCGCCTGACCCAATCGGCACAGGTGACGCTCTCACCGAACGGCCCACACTCCGGTGATTTCGAGGTGCAGTCGGGTCAGCTCCGGTTCAGCGGAGACCATGTATTCGAGTCAACGTCCGCGATCTCCGGCGCAGGCTCGCTCGCGTTCACGAACTTCGGTGCCGACCCGATTCTGGCGGCGATCACGGTCACGGGTGAAGTGCGCGCCGAGTCCAGCAGCGTGACGTTTGGCACCCCCCTAAACGTCGGGTCGTTGTACATAGCGAGCCGAGCGGTGTTCTTGGAGCCGGTCACGGTGCAGAGCTTTCAGCCCGCGTCTAACGCGAATCTGACGTTCAACGCCGCAACAAACCTGCTGTCTTCGGGCTTCTGGTCTTCGGTCACGCTGGATGGCCCCGGAGCCGTGCGCGTCGGCGGCTCGGGAGGGATGTCCAACGGGTTCCTGCTGGGGAGCGGCGATCTGGAGGTTGCTCCCGGGGCCACGATTGACATGAGCAATACGCAGGTCTCTCGCCGGGTGGTGAATCACGGCACCGTCACGGTGAGTGGGTCATTCTTCGTACTGAACGATGCGACGCTCCGAAACGAGAGCGACGGTCGCGTGAACGTAAACGCCCCGATTTCGCGTCAGGGACAATCGGCGGTCTTCGAAAACTACGGCGTGGTTGGCGGCGGAAACTTCACCACGCACTCGGGCGTTGTCTTCAACCACTACGGGAGCCTCGCGAGTGGGATGGGATCCCTGAATATCAACGGGGGCGGGGAGGCAACCGGTTCGTTCGTGACCGCTTCTGGCTCCAACTTCAACGGTGGGTACACGTTCCTTCCGGGCTCGACTATTCGCACCGCCAGCTTTGGGAACGGCGAGTACCTGTTGCAGGGGACGATCGCTGACTCAAGCTCGCTGAGCGCGGGTGGGGCCACGCTCACGTTCGCAGTCGACGCGACGGTCACGACGTTGAACATGTCCTCCTCCACGCTTAACGGGCCCGGAACCCTTCGCGTCAGATCCGATCTCAGCACGGCTTCCACCGCGATCGGCGGGTCCGGCGATCTCATCTTGCTCCCCGGAAGCAACAGCAACATCCAGACGGGCACGACGCTCCTTCGTGACGTCATCAACTTGGGCAACCTCGGTTGGTTCGGGAACAGCACGGTTGGTGGCATCACAATCACCAACCCCACCGGCTCGACGATGAACTTCTCCGTGCCGGCGACACTCGCGTTGTCAGGCACCACGCCGGCGATGCTCGACAGCAACGGCCTCATCCGCTTTACAGGCGGCTCGAACAGCGAGTTCAACTTCGGCAGTTCGATGCGGATCCTCTCGCTGGGTTCACTCGAGGTCGAGTCCGCACGGATGCGTACGTCGCTTCCCGGGGTCTTCGGCGGCACGATCCTCTTGACGAATGGGCAGTTCTACGGCGACGTTGTTCAGGAGCTCCTCCCGGATCTCGCCACCACAATGGGCGGCTTTGGGTCGCTCATTCGATTTGCCATGGGGCAGTCCGTGCCAGGAACTCTGGCTCTCGGCGGTGGCACGCTCCAACACGAGGGGGCGATCACCATCACCGGAGCCCTGACCGGTACGGGCGCGATCGTGACGTCCAACCCAAGCGGCGTGCTGACCATCGCGCCGGGCGCGTCGTTCTCATCGACCTCGGCGAGCATCTTCGGCTCGATAGACAACGCCGGGTCGCTCTCCGGGGCGTTTTCCTTCTCGCGTCCCAGCCCGGCGACTCAGGGCGTCACCTTGCTGAATCGAACCGGAGCAACCCTGACGGTCCAGGGAACGTGGTCAAGCGGCGACACGTCGGTCCTGCTCCAGAACCTC
>JBIKMF010000163.1:0-8644 GCA_044359425.1 Phycisphaerales bacterium | reverse complement strand
GGAGGTATTCGGACCGTTTCTGCGGGTGTCGGTGGTGGAGACGCTGGAGGAGGCGATCGAGCAGGCGAACGCGACCGACTACGGGCTTGCCGCGGCGGTGTTCACGCGTGATGAGGCGAAGGCGGAACTGTTCGCGTCGGGTGTGAGGGCGGGGTGCGTGAACTGGAACTGCGGGACGGCGGGGGCGTCGAGCAAGCTGCCGTTTGGCGGGCTTGGCCTGAGCGGGAACCATCGGCCGGCGGGGGCGTTCAGTCTGGACTACTGCGCGTACCCGGTGGCGTGCATGATTGAGCGTGGAGCGGGGTCGACCGCAGCGGTTGGGATGGCCGCGGTGAAGGTGTGAGGGTGGCGGACGGGTTCATTATCGGAGTACGATTTTGCCTTCCATTTGGGGGTTCTTTGTGTCATACTCTGGGGGTCGAATGACGGGAGGACGCGTGCGAGGAGGATCACGGAGCGTGCGTTGGATGGTGGCCGCGACGGGCGTTGCAGCGGTCGGGGCTGTTGCATGGGCGGCCGTGCCGCCGGTGGTGTTTCCGCCGGCGAACCCGTTCAGCGAGCCGAAGCGGGTGCTGGGGAAGATCCTGTTCTGGGATGAGCAGTTGTCGTCGCACAACACGGTGAGTTGCGGGACGTGTCACGCGCCGGAGGTTGGGGGTTCGGATCCGCGGCTGGCGCGGAATCCGGGCAACGATCTGGTGTTGAACACCGCGGACGACATTCTGGGATCGCTGGGCGTGATTCGCGCGAATGCGGGCCAGAACTACGAGCGGGACCCGGTGTTTGGGGTGAATCCGCGGATCACGGGGCGTGCGGCGAACTCGGTGATCAATGCCGCGCTGGTGCCGGAGTTGTTTTGGGATGGGCGGGCAACGGCGGTGTTCCGGGATCCGGACACGAACGCGGTGTTGATCAGCAACTGGGGGGCGCTGGAGAATCAGGCGATTGAGCCGCCGCTGAGCGATGTGGAGATGGGGCATACGGGGATTACGTGGGCGGATGTGAGGACGAAGCTGGCGAGGGTGAACCCGCTGGATCTGGCAACGTCGGTTCCGCCGGATGTGGCGGCGGTGTTGGCGACGCGGCCGTCGTATGGGGACTTGTTCCAGGCGGCGTTTGGTGATCCGCAGATCACGACGGCGCGGGTTGCGATGGCGATCGCGACGTACGAGCGGACGTTGATCTCGGATCAGGCGCCGTTGGATCGGTTCCGCGCGGGCGACACGAACGCGATGACGGCGCAGGAGCAGGCGGGGCTCGTGGCGTTTACATCGACGGCGGGCCGGTGCGGCGTGTGCCACAGTTCGACGATCGGGACGTTCACGGATACGACGTTTCGCGCGATCGGTCTGCGTCCGCCGGCGGAGGATCCGGGGCGGCAGTTGGTCACGGGGTTGGCTGCGGATCGCGGCAAGTTCAAGGTGCCGGGTTTGCGGAACGTGGGGTTGAAGCGTTCGTACATGCACAACGGGATGTTCAGCACGCTGACGGACGTGGTTGGGTTTTACGCGCGGTCGCCGGGAGCGCCGGTGGGGTTTTCGGATAATCGCGATCCGATCATCGCGCAGATTGCGCTTCCGTTTCAGCAGCAGGCGGACATCGTGGCGTTTCTGAGCAATGCGCTCACGGATCCGCGCGTGAGGGATGAGACGTTCCCGTTTGATCGGCCGGTGTTGGTGACGGATCGGGCGGCGGATATGCCGGCGTCGGTGGGCGGGGGCGTTGCGGGGACGGGTGGGGTGATTCCGGCGATGATCGCGGAGCAGCCGCCGATGGTGGGCAATGTGGACTTCCGGCTGGGGGTTGATGGTGTGCCGCCGGGTGCGGCGGCGCGGCTGGGCGTGTCGGTGAATCCGCCGGTCTCGGGCGTGATCGTGCCGGATCGGCTGCTTGATGCGGTGACGGCGAACGGGACGGGTACGGCGACGGTGCTGTGGCCGTTGCACGCGTGGAGCGTCGCGGCGGGGCAGACGGTGTACGTGCAGTGGTTCGTTGCGGATGCGAACGCGCCGGGCGGTGAGTCGGTTTCGGGCGCGGCGAGCCTGACGTTCTTCTGCGGGTTGTACGGGTGTCCGACGGTGTGCTTGGCGGACTACAACCACGATGAAGGCGTGGACGGCGACGACGTGATCGCGTTCTTCGCGGACTGGGATGCTGGGGAAGCGGGCGCAGATGTGAACCAGGATGGCGGCGTCGATGGGGACGACGTCATCGAGTTCTTCGCGCACTGGGATGCGGGCTGCTAGGCGCGGGCGGTGGAGCCGCATTCGGGGCAGGGGGCGGATCCCATGCTGAGCATGGAGTAGCCGCACTTGGCGCAGCTGGGCTCGCGGACTTTGATGCTGAGGATGAGGCCGCACTTGGTGCAGGCGGATTCGCCGACCGGGACGGTGTCCTTTTTGCCGCAGCAGGGGCAGACGATCTGGAGGGCGGAGACGGTTATGGCGGACTCGGCGAGGTTGCCGGGGCGGCGGTTGAGTCGGTAGATGATGAGGGCGGCGAGGGTGCTGCAGGCGGAGAGGATGGCCATGGCGCCCGTGACGCGGGTGAGCAGGTCGGGGCCGGCTTGGTCGAAGCCGGTGGTGATGAAGGAGAGGGCGCTGACGGAGCCGGCGAGGGAGCTGGTGGAGCCGATCGCGGCGAAGAGGCACCAGAAGCGGGCGTCGCCGAGGGGGAGCCGGAGCATGACGATGGCGTAGGCGATTGAGCCGGCGGTGGTGATGAGCAGGATGTAGACGCTGGGGTCCCTTGAATCGACGAACCAGGTCCCCACCATGGCGAGGGCGAAGGCGGCGAGGGAGGCGAGGACGCCGATCCAGCGCCACTGGCGGTTCTCGAGGCCGAGGCCGACGAGGGAGAAGCTGCAGCAGGCGAGGGAGGCGAGGAAGTAGAGGCCGGTGAGGCCGAGTTCGTCGCTCTTGATCCAGAGGGCGCTGACGAAGCACGCGGTGGTGAGGGTGAGGCCGCAGTAGCCGATGGGGGCGGCGAGGCGGCCGGCGGCGGTGGTGCGGAGGGCGTGGATCCCGGCGATGGTGCAGGCGGAGACGGCGAGCAGTGCGCCGGTGAGCCCGAGGCGGGCTGCAACCTGCCAGGAGGTGGAGAGGACGTCGATCCACACGGCGGTGAGGGAGACGACGAAGGAGAGGAGGATGCCGCCGAGGCCGATGAGGCCGCTTTGGCGCTTCTTGGGGTCGTCGAGCCAGCGGGAGAGGGGCATGGAGGCGGCGAGGGCGATGGCGCCGATGAGGGCGGTTCCGGCGACTCGGCCCATGATCTGGGTGGAGAGGAAGACGGCGAGGACACCGGCGGCGGCGGCGAGGCCGAGCAGCCAGAGCATGGAGCGGAGGAGGTGTTTCTGGAGGTCCATCGTGGTTCCCGTGGTGGGTTCGTGCCAGCGGATCCTACGCGTGGGGGGGTGAGGCTTTTCGGGGAGGTGGTAGGGGGAGGAGCGGCGTGGTGGCTTCGGGTGTGTGAGGGCGGCGTGAAGGGTGGGGGCGTGGGCGGGGGTGGAAGCGTGGGGTTGTTCGGGATTCTGAGATAAATGTAAGGACAATGCCCGACGTAGGTGATAGGTATGCACGGGGGTGCTGTGGGGGCGGTGTTTCGAGGGTGTTCTATGAAGGAGCGAATGTGGAGTGGTGTGGTCGTTCTCTGGAGAAGCTGAGGGTGTGGCGAGGCTGTCTATGTAAGAAGCTCTCAATTGTGAGAATATAAGTCAAAAATCACAAAATTGCGGGACTTGGGACGCGAGGCCTTGTGCGGCCGGGGAACCACCAGTAGCATTCTCATACTGCGAGAGGAACCACGGGCTTGTTGAGAGAACAGGCCCCGACGGGAATGCGTGCCGCTTCCTGGAAACGTGGTGATTTCGAAGCTGCGAATAGCGGCGGAGGAGAGACAAGATGCGAACAGCGTTGGTTATGGCATTGGTGAGTGGGTGCGCGGCGGCGGGCGCGTTTGCGGGGATCAACCTTGAGTTTCGGGCGGTTGCGCCGGTGTGGTCTGTGGGCGACACGGTGTCGGTGGGGTTGTACGCGGTGGGTGACGTTGGGGGACCGACGGACTCGTTTTCCGCGGCGGAGGTGGTGTTTCGGTGGGATCCGGCGTACCTGGACTTCACGGGTTTGAATGCCGCGGGTGGTGCGCCGCTGCTGTTGTCGAGCTTTCCGTTGGCTGGTTCGGGCGGGCTGAACGAGGTTGCGTTGCCGCAGGACGGGGACGGGTACTACCGGTCTTATGCGCAGTTTCTGTCGCCGATTGTGGCGACGACGGGCGGGACGCTGATTCGCACGTTCCAGTTTGAGGCGTTGGCACCGACGGCGAGCACGCCGATCGACATTCTTTCGTCGGGCGGGTCTCCGCTGGTGACGACGCTGGTGTTCGACGGGACGATTCCGAACTTCAATGTGTTGGGGACGATTCGCGGCGATTCGGTTCAGATTATTCCGAGTCCGGGCGTGATGGCGACGGTGCTGGCGGGCGTGGGCCTGTCGGCGTCGCGTCGTCGGCGTCGGCTTGGTTGAAGGTAGAGGGTAGATACCGGCCCCGTGCGAGAGTGCGGGGCTGGTGATGTTGGGAGAACCGGCGTTCCAACGGTGGGGCGTTTGGGGGTGCGCGGGAAGTCTGGCGGGTTGCGTGTGATCGCCGAAACGGCGGGGACGCAACCTGCGCGGTGCGGTCTGCTGCGAAAGCGGCGGGGTGCTATCGGTGCGCGCTCGGTTTGGAGAACGAAGTTCGGGCGGGTGTTGGATGCGGGGTGATGGGGGCTGGGTGTTGGTTCGCGGGTTCGGTGGTGTGCTCGGTGCGTTGGAGGTGCCTTGTGATGAGCGAAGCGAGTGTGAATGAAGTGTCTGCGGGGCGCTGCGGTGGGGCGTGGGCGTGGCTGGCGGCGGTAGTGATGGCCGTTGGAGTGGCGGGCGAGGGGGCGAGGGCTGGGGGGACGGAGCTTCGGCTGGAAGCGGTGGACGGGTGCCTTGGTGTGGGGGAGACGCGGGTGACGGTGGATGTGATGTTGCGCGATGCGGAGCAGCCTGTGGTGGGCGGGCAGTTCTTTCTCGAATACGACGCCGCGAGACTGACGTTTGTCGGTGCGGAGCCGGGCGGGGGGCCGTTTATCGCGGAGATTTTCGAAGCTGTCGACCAGGGGTCGGGGCGGATTGTGTACGGGGTGGGGGTGTTGGAAGGGGTGGGCACGCAGGTGGACTCGGTGCTGGCGAGGCTGACGTTTGAGGTGATGCCCGGCGTGTGTGCGGAGGCGGGGTTGGTGCGTTTTGGCGCGGGTGCGTTGCCGACTCGGCTGACGAATGCGTCGGGCGCGAGCATCGAGCCGGGGCTGGTGGACTTGGGGGTGGTGAGCAGGGACACGACGGCACCGGTGGTGGGCGTGCCGGTGGCGGTGGTGGTGCGGGCGGATGCGGGGACGTGTGGCGCGGTGTTGGTCGTTGCACCGCCGGTGGCGAGCGATGGGTGTGATGGGACGGTTGTGGCGACGGCGACGCGATCGGACGGGTTGCCACTGGGAGCGCCGTATCCGGTTGGGACGACGACGCTGACGTGGACGGTGTCGGATGGGTGCGGAAACTCGACGACCGTTGCGCAGGGGGTGGAGGTGCTGCCGCTGAACACGGTGGTGGCGACGGTGGAGATGGAGGGCTTGGTGGGGGCGGGGCCGCACGTGAGGTGCGTTGAGTTTCAACTGACGCGGGTGGGGGGCGGAGCGCCGGTGGTGGCGCGCGTGGAGGCGGTGTTTGGCGGGGGAGGGATGGCGGTGGTGGAGTTCGCGGTTCCGTGCGGGGAGTACGCGTGCATTGCCGCGAGGGATCCGCGGCACACGCTGATGAGGCGGGACGAGGACGACTTTGGGGTGGAGGGGCGTGAGTATCGGGCGGGGTTTACGCGGGGCGCGGCGACGCGCGTGGAGGAGGCGGGGTTTGACGCGTTGCCGCAGGGGAATCTGGATGGGGATGCGTGGGTGGATGTGATTGATTTCTGCCTGTTCATTGAGCGGTACGGGATGACGGTGGGTGTGGGCTCTGGGTGTGGCGTCGCGATGACGGCGGCGCATCCGGATCTGAGCGGGGACGGGGTGGTGGACGAGGCGGATTTCTGGCCGCTGTGGAAGAGCTATCTGGCGGGGGCTGAGCGTGATTGCGCTGGTCGTGTGCCTTCGCGGCTGTTGATGGGGATTGGGCCGTTGTGGACGAACCGGTTGTGGAATCCGCGCGGTGGGCCGGTGAAGCTGCTGCGGGTTGCGGATCTGGCGTCGTTTGGGGTGGAGGGCTTCAAGAAGGCTGATTTGAACGGTGATCAGGTGATCGACTTTCGGGATCTCCTCGCGTTTGCGGGGGGAGCTCGTCCGTGAATCGTGGTGGGATGTGAGTGAGGTGTCGGAGGCCGTGCCGAGTGCTTCGGAAGAGGCGAGGGCGGTCCGACCGGGAGAGCTCCCCGTTGAGGAGCGAGAAAGGCGACAGCGATGCGAAACGAAGACGTGCGGGAGGACGGTCGCGGTGCTGGGAGCGAGGGGCGGGGAGTTCGGAGGGTGGTGAGGCTCGCGGCGGGGGCGGCGGCGCTGCTGTTGTCGGCGGCGGGGGCGATGGGGCAGGCGAGCAACTCGTGTGCGGCGGCGCCGACGATTGGCGCGGGGAACTGGGGGTATGACCTTCATCCGGCGACGAACGAGGGGAACTCGGTCGGTCAGTGCGGCTTTACGGGCAGCGCGCCGGACGTGTGGTACAAGTTTGTGGCGCCGTTCAACGGGCTGCTGACGGTGTCAACCTGCACGCGGACGCCGGACGACTCGGTGCTTGGGAACTACCTGGACTGTGTGACGCCGCTGGCGTGCAATGACGATGCGTGCGGGTTTCAGTCGTCTGTGTTCGCGGTGATGGCGGCGGGGCAGACGCGGTACATCAGGATCGCGGAGTACAACGGGGGCGTGCATACGGGGAGCATCGATGTGACGTTCACGCCGTCGCCTCCCGGGTGGGACGAGGTTGGGGATGCGGCTGACATGTGCGGGGCGGCGCAGGTGGTGATGGGCAGCGGCGGAGTCCCGGAGATTCGCGGGAATCTGGGGAGCGGTACGGATGTGGACATGTACCGCATTCACATCTGCGATCCGGCGACGTTTGCGGCGTCGACGGTTGGTGGAGCGGGGTTCGACACGCAGCTTGCGCTGTTTGACTTGAACTGCATGGGCGTGAGCTTCAGCGACGACAAGGACCCGACGGCGCAGTCATCGTTGACGGGGTTGCATGTTCCGGCGGCGGGGGACTACTACCTGGCGATCAGCGCGTACGACCGGGATGCGTTCGACTCGGGAGCGCTGCAGATCTGGAACGACACGCCGTTCAACGTGGAGCGAGCTCCGGACGGGCCGGGCGCGGCGAATCCGCTGGCGCAGTGGGGCGGTACGGCGACGGCGTTTGGGGTGTACTCGATTTTCCTGAACGGGGTGACGTTTCTCGCGGATGGTTTGACGGTGAGCCTCGAGGCCCAGGACTCGTGTTTGGATGCCGGGCAGACGCAGCTTGTGGTTGACGTGAACCTGAGCGGCGCGGTCCAGAGTATTGTGGGCGGGCAGTTCTTCCTGCAGTACGACCAGACGCGGCTGGACTTTGTTTCGGCCGTGCCGGGAGATGCGCCGTTTACGACGCAGGTGTACTCGAACGTGAACGAGGTGGCCGGGGAGATCACGTACGCGGTGGGTGTGCCCACGGGGACGGGGACGGTCGCGGATACCACGATGGCGCGACTGACGTTCAATTTGCTGGGCGACTTCTGCAATGCCCCGGGTTTGATCATGGTGAGGCCGGGCGTGTTGCCGTCGCGGCTGACGGACGTGAACGGCGCGAGCATCGTGCCGGACTTTGAGAACTCGTGCGCGATCACGGCGGACAGTGTGCCGCCGGTGTTGAGCGTGCCGTCGGCGATCGTGACGAACGCGGACGCGGGGTTGTGCACGGCGGTGGTTGCGATCGGCACGGCGACCGCGACGGACACGTGCGACCTGTTCCCGGCGGTATCGGCGGTGCGGAGCGACGGGCAGCCGCTGGATGCGGCGTATCCGACGGGGACGACGAACGTGACGTGGACGGCGGCGGACACGTGCGGGAATACGTCGACGGGCGTGCAGACGGTGACGGTGAATCCGTTCAACACGCTGGCGGTGAACGTGGAGCTGCAGGGGTTCGTGAGCCCGGTGCCGTTTCAGCGTTGTGTGCGGTTTGAGTTGACGCCGGCGATGCTTGGGCCTGCGGTGGTCGTCGACCAGACGCTGACGTTTACGGGCGGGGTGTCGGGCGTGGTGAATGTGAACGTGCCGTGCGGGGCGTACACGTGCATCACGGCGCGGGATCCGCTGCACACGCTGCGGCGGACGGACATCGACGACTTTGGGATTACTGGGCCGGTGTATGTGGCGGACTTTACGAGCCACGGGAATCCGTCGTCTCACCCGGCGTATGACGCGTTGCTGGGCGGGAACCTGAACGGGGACACGTTCATCGACATCCTGGACTTTGGCGTGTACATCGGGCAGTTGTCGGCACCGGCGCCGGGCGCGAACTCGCCGTGCGGCACGGTTGGACCGCACGCGGATGTGACGGGGGATGGGGTGGTGAGCACGGGCGACTTTACGTTCATC
>JBIKMF010000239.1:0-6534 GCA_044359425.1 Phycisphaerales bacterium | reverse complement strand
CCGCCGAGGCTCGGACGACCTTCTACGGCCGCGGCGAGTCCGCCTCCATCGAGACGACCGCGCTCGCGGTCCTCGCGCTGCTCAAGACGAAGGGCGAAGCGCCGCTCTGCCGCGCCGCGATGGCATGGATCGTCGGTCAACGAGACCCGCGCGGATCCTGGCACACCACGCAGGCAACGGTGCTCGCGCTCAAGGCTCTGCTGGCCGGGGCGAGCACGGCGGTTGGAAAGGAGGGCACGCGAGAGTTCGGGGTCACGGTCGACGGGGGCGAGCCCCGGGTGATCCGCGTGCCGGAAGACCAGAGCGATGTGGTGCAGTTTGTGGACCTGAGCACCGAGCTCCGTGCGGGGGCCGCGCGGGTGCGGGTGGAGGATCGTTCGGGGTCTGGGTGTACGGCCCAGGTCACGGTGCGGTCGTTCGTGCCCCGGCCCGACGAGCCGTCACCGGAATCGAGCCTCGGTGTGGAGGTGGCGTATGACCGCTCGCAGTTGAAGGTAGGGGATGCGATGGGCGCGACCGCGACGGTGCGGAACCGAGCGGCGGCGGCGGCGCCCATGGTGATGGTGGACCTGCCCGTGCCCGCGGGGTTCACGCCGGAGCTCGATGCGTTCGACGCGATGGTCGCGAAGGGCTCGATCGCGCGGTACGAGGTGACTCCGCGTTCGGTGATCGTGTATCTGACCGGGATACCGGCGGGCGGCACGGTCCGCATGCAGTACGAGCTGCGTGCGACGATGCCTGTGGACGTGACCGCACCGGGCGCGGCGGTGTGGGAGTACTACAACCCAGCGAACCGGGGTGTGGGGCGGTCGAGCCGCGTGAAATCGGTGTGAAGGAGTCCGAGAACAACGAGGGGGGTGCCGAGAATATCGCGTCGGCGGGGGCATCCCCGCTGGAGCGGCAGAAACCGGTGGGATCAGCCGGCCCGAACCCTTGCCTCTCGGAGAAAGTCTGGGAGAATGGTGGCTGAGGAGAGAGGAGGAGAGACAGGCCTCTGCGCGAGTTTCCACGCGCGAGTGGCTTGCCGGTGCGTGACCCGGCCCCTCTCGATGAACGATTTGTTCATTCCTCGCGACATGTGCGCGTCGTGATGTGTTTGCGCACACGGAGGAGAGAGAGAAGTATGAAGACGAGCATGACTTTGGCGGCGTTGAGCGTGGTCGCGGCGACTGTTGCGCAGGGCGCGACGGTCACGGCGAACTACAGTGGCCAGTACGGCCGTCAGGTTCACACCAGCATGGGCAACATGCAGACGGTGAAGTTCAACTGGACCCGCGTTGACGTCCCCGGCCCGGGCGTTGACACGACCATCGCGACGAACTTCAACACCTACTGCGTCGAGATCGCGCAGCACGTGAGCGGCGGCAACGACTACACCTACAACGTGGTGTCGGCCGCGGCCCACGGCTTCAGCCCCGTGCAGGAGGCCCTCCTGGGCCGTCTGTGGTGGAGCTACTTCGCGGACATCAACTCGGCCGTCGAGTCTTCCGCGTTCCAGGTTGCCGTTTGGGAGATCGCGCTCGACTCCGGGCTCGACTTCACCGGCGGCGGTCTGACCGTCGATGCGCCGGCGGACACGCTGGCCCTGGCCTCGTCGTGGCTCAGCGCGATCACCAACGCGAGCTACGCCGGTGGCGCTGAGACGATCGTCGTTCTCGAGAACGGCAGCGCTCAGGACCAGATCACGGTCATCCCGGCCCCGGGCGTCCTCGCCCTCGCCGGTCTGGGCGTGCTGACGGCTGGCCGTCGTCGCCGCTGATCGCGGATCGCAGGATTGTCTTGTGAGCCGAGCCGGGACCTCCCGGCTCGGCTTGTTTTTGTCTATGGGTGATTAGCCGATCGTGCGGGCGCCGAAGTCGAGCTTCATCGCCTTCTTCGCGAGGTACAGCGTTTCCTCGGCGACCGCGTTGGCCTTCCGCACGTGCGAGCGGATCAGGTCCATCACCATGCGGTCGCCCTCGGGGCCGTCGAGTTTGGCGCGGCGCTGACGCATCGGCTCAAGCAGCGCGTTGATCGCCTCGCCCAGTTCCTGCTTCACGTGCCCGTCGCCGATGTTGTCCCCGGCTCCGTAGCGGCGCTTCAGTTCGGCCGCCCGCTCCTCGGTCAGGAACGCCTCGCAGAACTTCATCAGGATGTTGTTCACGTCGCCCGGCTCGGTCGGGCTCTGCCGGCCCGTCGTGATCTTGTTGATCTTCTTCTGCACGTCCTTCGCGCTGTCGGTCAGGAAGATCGCGTTCCCCAGGCTCTTGCTCATCTTGTTGATGCCGTCGATCCCCGGAAGACGGGCCACTCGCCCGATCTTCGCACGCGGCACGGGGAAGATGCCCCCCGCCTTCACGTGCTCCTCGACCGGGACCCGGTTGCCGACGCCGCAGTACACCTGGTTGAACTTCCCCGCCACGGCGCGGCACATCTCGATGTGGGCCTCCTGATCCTCGCCCACCGGAACGAGTTCCGGGCGGAACGCGAGGATGTCGGCGCACTGCCCCACGGCGTACATCGGGAACCCGAAGCTGTACGTGTCGCCGAGCCCCTTCATGTCGATCTCGGTCTTGATCGTCGGGTTGTTCATCACGCGGTTGAACGGCAGCAGCATCGCGAAGTACCACGTGAGCTCCGCGATCGCCGGGATCTCCGTCTGCAGCACGAAGACGCTGCGCTCGGGGTCGAGCCCCACGCTCAGCCAGTCCTTCACGATGCCGATCGTGTTCTCGCGGATCTGCTCCGTCTTCTCCGCCATCGTGGTGAAGGCGTGCATGTTCGCCACGAGGAAGTAGCACTCGTACTCGTCCTGCAGGCGCACGCGGTTCTCGAGCGAGCCGACCCAGTGGCCCAGGTGCAGGCCGGTGGAGGTGGGGGTGTCCCCGGTCAGGATGCGTGGACGCCCGGTTGAGGTGGTCGGAGTGGTCATGGCGGGGGGAGCGTAGGAACTCAATGCCGATCCCGCAATTCAGAGCTTCGCGAGGGTAATCAGGATGTTCGCCAGGTTGAACACCACGTGCATCACCACGGGGACCAGGAAGCTGCGGGTCCGCTCGAACGCCACCCCCAACGCAACCCCGAGCACGAACAACGCCGCGATCGCGTGCCAGGTGCCGCCCCTTGCCTCGCTGAGGTGCATGGCGGCGAAGGCGGCGCTCGTGGCGAGCACCGCAACCCACGGGCGTCCGAACAGCTTGAGGAGGGCCGATTGCAGGCACCCGCGGAAGATGAACTCCTCAACGATCGGAGCCCCGAGCACTGCGCAGGCGCCGAGCGTGAGGGCCCACGGATCGCGTGCGTTGTTCTGAAGCGCGACGAGCGTGGAGTGTGCGATGTCCTCCGGTGCCGGTCCGCCGAACTTGATCATGATCCAGGCGGTGACGATCGCCGAGGCCTGTACCACCGGCCAAGCCAGCGCGATCGCGAGCAGGCCCTTGGTGAAGTCCGGTGGTTTCATCGCCAGCCCCGCTTCCGGGGCCGACATCCCCAGCAGCCTGACGAGGACCACCGTGGCCGGAACGGAAAGGGCGTAGTTCGAGAGGGAAAGCAGGGCACGCTCACGCAGGCCCGACGAGCCCGGTTGCACATGCAGCAGCGTCGTCGCCATCACGCCACCCGCCACCATCGCGAGGAACGCCAGTGCTCCGCTCGCGATCCAGATGAACGGCGGATGGCCGTCCACCTTTCGGGGTCCGCCCTGTTCCAGCGAATCCGGGCGGATCACCTTCAGCATCCAGAGCCCGACCAGCACCCCGACCGCCGCGAGGCTGTGCAGCCACGTCCACGGGTCCGACCGGATCTGGTCCATCCACTTTGCCGCGGCGTCCTTGGCGGCCTCGCCGGCCTGGGACGTGAGCTTCTCGACCTGTTCGCCGACTTGGGCTTGGGCGACTCCCGGGATCAGAAGCAGGCCAACAATCGCAATCGTGAACCAGAAGCCCGCCATCCTGTCGGAGATCATCGAGCACAAGCGGGTGGAGGTCGAACGCGCCAAGAGATCGGTTTCCTTTGCCCAACTGCAGGACCAGGCCCGGGCGGAACCCCCCGCGAGGGAGTTTGCGTCGGTCCTGAAGGCCGGGGATCGGACGCACATCATCGCGGAGGTCAAGCGCCGCAGCCCCAGCGCCGGGTTGATCCGGCCGGAGTACGACGGTGCCGACTTCCGCCCCGAGCACGTGGCCAAACGGTACCACGAGTGCGGGGCTTCGGCGATTTCCTGCCTGACGGATGAGAAGTTCTTCGGCGGGGCCCTCAACTTCGTCCGACGCGTCCGGGAGGCCGTGCCCCTCCCGGTGCTTCGAAAGGACTTCATCGTCGATCCGTGGCAGGTCTGGGAAAGCCGCGCGGCGGGGGCGGACGCGATCCTGCTGATCGCGGAAGCGCTGGAAATGAGTGAGTTGCGTGCGATGTTCGACCTGGCCGGGGAGTTGGGGATGGGGGCGCTTGTCGAGGTGCACGATCGCGAGAACCTCGACCGGGCGTGGCCGATCGTGCGTTGTTCGGGTCACGGGCTGCTGGGGGTAAACAGCCGGGACCTCCGGACGATGCGCGTCGACCTTTCGCACGCGGTCGAGATGGCCCGAGGGATCGAGGATCCATCGATGTTCGTTGCCGAATCGGGTATACGAACAAATGGAGATCTTGGAACTTTGCGCAAAGCCGGCGTGCGCATCGCCCTCGTGGGCGAACACTTGATGCGGCAGTCCGACCCCGGGCTGGCATTGCGCGCGTTGCTGGAGCCTTTGTGAGCCGATGAATCAATACCCGACCGAGGCCAACGGGGCCCCGGACGGACAGGTCGAGTGGAGGCGTTTTCGTGCAGATCACCATGAACAAGTACACGTTGCTGACGGTCACCATGCTTCTTCTCGCGTCGGGTTCACCCGTCGCGATCGCCCAGGACCAGCCGGAGAAGCCGGCGGAAGAGACGCCCAAGTCCGTGGAGCCCGCGGCTCAGCCGGAGAAGGGGGACGGGGCCGAGGCCGCCGGTGAGCAGAAGGACGGACCGGAGTATCGCCTGCTGCGTGACGCCGCGGAGGCGATCGCGTCGGCCAAGTCGCTGACGTACACGGCCCGCGCGTACGGGACCGATTCCATGGAATCGATGTCCCCGAAGACGACGGCGACCGTGACGATGCTCCGCGACGAGAGCGGAGCGTGGCTGGTGCGTGCAAAGGGCTCGGGACAGGGCCGCAGCGGCGGCGACCAGCAGTTCGATGTGGCGTGGCGTCGCGAGACGGTCGAGTTTGTGGATCACAAGGACAAGAAGGTGATCGAGCGGCGTCCACGCGACGCCCGCAACGGTGCCCTTCAGATCGCCTCGTCGTCCAGGATTGCCGAGTTGGTGGGACCGAGCCCGTACTCGACGCTGTTCTCATCACCGCAGCTTCAGTTGGAGGATCGTCAATCCGTCGACGGTGTGGATTGCGACGTGCTGGTTGCGACCTCCGGGGCCCGGAAGTCCAAGGTCAGGTGGTACTTCTCGACCGAGGATCGTCTGCCCCGAAAGGTCGAGAAGATCATCGAGGGTGACAAGATCGCGGGCATGATGGTTGTCGAGATCTCCGGTATCAAGGCGGAGCGTGAGACGCCGACGGTGACCCTCGAGCAAGTGCGGATCGACGTTCCGGCCGCGTACTCAGTGGATCGCTACCAGCCGCGCGGTGCACAGGATGGTTCCACGGCCGCGCTTCCCGCCGGTGAGCAGGCCAAGGTCGACTCGGAAATGCAGCGCATGTTCGGCAGCGGAGACTCGGGAAAGAAGGTCGAGGATCCGGACGCGGCTGTCAAGGAGAAGATCGAGGCCATCGAGCAGCAGAGGCAGGCGATGAAGGCCGCGGAGGACCGGGGCGGCAAGCCCGAGGCCACCGGGACGCCGACGCCCGCGCCGCAGCCTGCGCCTGTGGCCGCCCCGATGACGTCGCTCCCCGCGTTTGAGCTGACGTCGACCGGCGGCCAGAAAGTCACGCCCGACACGCTGAAGGGCTCGGTGGCCGTGATCGACTTCTTCGGGAGTTGGATGCCCAACAAGACCTGGCAGGGCACTTTGAACAACTCGATCAAGGACCTCTCCGGCGTGAAGGTTTATGCCGCGTCCGTTCGTGAGAAGAACACCGAGTCGGCGAACAAGGCGCTGAAGGACCGGTCGATCTCCTGGGACCATCTGCCCGGTGCCGACCAGCTCGCGAAGGACCTTGGTATCAAGGTCTTCCCCGCGACCGTCGTCGTGGGCAAGGACGGTTCGATCGTTGAGGTCTTCCAGAACTGTCGTGGCGACGAGACCGCCGCGCGGATCAAGACGGCCATCGAGAACGCCTCGAAGTAACTCCTACTCGAGTTCTGCCAGCATCTCCATGCCCCTGGTCACCATCTCGACCAGGCGTGGCTCTTCGAGCAGTTCGTTCTCGTTGGTCCACCCGGCCGAGAGCACGAACCACCGGCCGTCGGTGCGCTCGAGCAGCAGCGTCAGGGTCATCACGCCCGGCTCGCTCCCGCCCTTGAACCCCACGCTCTTCCACACCTTTGGGTCGTAGGCAATGCCCGGGTTCTTCC
>JBIKMF010000168.1:0-8385 GCA_044359425.1 Phycisphaerales bacterium | reverse complement strand
CCGGAGGTTCGTGGGGTGGGGATGTGCATGGGTGTGGGGAGGGCGTCGGCCGGGAGTGGGCGGGGATGGTAGACCGTGGGAGTGGAGATGCCGTGACGGCGGAGGATTGGGGAGCTATCATGTGCCGTGCTGTGCTCGTAGCTCAACTGGATAGAGCGTCGGCCTCCGAAGCCGAAGGTTGCAGGTTCGACTCCCGCCGAGCACGTTGATGAGGGAAGGTGGGCCCGGGCGAGGGTCCGGTGGGGTGGTTGGAGGGGGCGAGGGGTTGGAGGGGGTCAGGTTGCTGCTGCGGCTTTGGCGGGGCGTTTGAGCTCGCAGCATGTTCCGAACATCGTGCAGATTTCGTGGTCGGCGCAGGTGGAGCCACGGGCTTTGCATGCGCGTCGGCCGTGGAAGATGAGCAGGTGGGAGAGTTGGCACCAGGCGTCCTGGGGGAACTGGGAGACGAGGTAGCGTTCGACCATCGCGACGGTTGCGTCCTTGGGTGCGAGGTCGAGGCGTTTGGAGATTCGTTCGACGTGGGTGTCGACGACGACGCCGGCGTTGATGCCGAAGGCGTTTCCGAGGACGACGTTGGCGGTTTTGCGGGCGACTCCTCGGAGGGTGAGGAGTTCTTCCATCGTGCGCGGGACTTGGCCGCCGAAGCGTTGGCAGATGGCGGTCATGGACTCGTGGACGGCGAGGGCTTTGTTGCGGAAGAAGCCGAGGGACTTGACGAAGGGCTCGATTTCAGCGGGGGATGAGGCGGCGAACTCGGCGGGGGACTTGAAGCGGGCGAAGAGGGCCGGGGTGGCTTTGTTGACGTTGACGTCGGTGGTTTGGGCGGAGAGGATGGTTGCGATGAGGAGTTCGTGCGGGGAGGAGTGGGTGAGTTCGCAGTGGGCGTTGGGATAGTGGCGGCGGAGCGCGTCGAGGATTTGTGCGGCGCGGGCGCGGCGGCGCGGGCTGATGCGGACGGGTTCGGGGACGCCGTTCACGGCCTGGTCCCGGAGATGAGGGCGGGTTCTTCGAGTTTGGCGTCGGACTTTCGCTTGCATGCGCAGTTGCCGCCGCAGCCGGAGGGGGCGCCGATGCCGGCGAGGTTGAAGGCGGAGAAGAACCAGCCGATGAGCACGGTGACGGTGGTGGCTCCCATGATGCTGCTGGCGATGGGGTGGTCCTGGTCGAAGGCTTCGCGGAAGCGGTTGGCTTCGGCGGTGTTGCCGGCTTTGGCGGCTTCCCAGAACGAGTGGAGGGAGAGTTGCATGCGCGGCGCGAGGATGAAGAGTTCGTAGGAGACGAGGCCGATGGCGACGGTCATGATGACGGCGCGGGCGAGCATGGACCACGGGCGTACGCCGGGCTGTTTGCGGAGCTTGGCGAGGGCGAGGCCGAAGGTGAGGAGTGCGAGCGCGGCGCAGACGAGTTGGATGAAGTCGCTGAAGGCGAAGAGTTTGGCGCCGACGTGACCGGCGATGATGAGCCAGTGGTCGTCGGGGTACTGCGCGAAGGCGGCGGAGGTTGGGGCGAGGTCGCGGATGGTGGGGAAGAGGATTCCCGCGGCGACACCGGTTGCGACGAGGCAGCCGAACCAGACGGAGAGGGAGAAGAGGTGGACGACCTCACCGATTCGGAGTGTCTTTGCCATGCGGCAGTGTAGGTTGGGGCGGGTGCGTTTCGGCGGGCGGGGGCGGCGGGAAACGACTACTGTTTTGCATGCTTCCAACGCTGCCACGTGCGCTTGCGCTGACCGGTCTTGCGGCCGGGGAGAAGTATCCGTGGTCTGGGGGGCCGCGGCGGGAGATTGATTGGGCGTTGTCGCTGGGCGCGAGGGCGGTGCAACTGGATGCGACGGTTGCGGGGCTGCGGGCGCGGGAGTTGGACGGGGCGGCGCGGCGGGATCTTGTGGCGGTGTTGCGGCGTGGGGGCGCGGAGGTGGCGGGGTTGGATTTGTTTGTGCCGCCGCGGCATCTGACGGATCCGGCGCATGTGGATCGGGCGGTGAGCGCGATTGTGCAGGGGCTGGAGCTTGCGGCGGATCTGGGGCGGATCGGGGGCGGGGCGCGACCGGCGGTGAGCACGCTGTTGCCAGCGGATCTGGGGGAGGACGTGGTTTCGAAGCTTGGACTTGCGGCGGAGCATCAGGGTGTGGTGCTGGCGGATCACGGGTGGCCGCGGCGGGCGAGGCGTGGGGGGTTGGTGGCGGGGGTTGATCCGGCGGTGGTGTATGTGGGGGGCGGGGATGCGTTGATGGGGATGGTGGAGGCGCCTGGGGCGGCGCGGCTTTCGGACGTGGGGTCGATTGGTCGGTGCGAGGCTGGGAAGGGGCGGCTGGATATCGGGGCGTACGAGGCGACGCTGTATACGTGCGGGTACCGCGGGTTTCTGGCGGTTGATCTGCGTGGGCTGGCGCGGCAGGAGAGCGTGGCGCGGGCGTTGCTGGGGTAGGGGCGGGGTTACGAGCGCGTTACGAGCGTGTGGCCGATTGGACCGTACAAAGAAGAGTGGGGCGGCGCGCGAGCGGCGTCCTGGATCGGCTGCGGGTTCTCTCACTGAGGAGGCTTTATGAAGCGTCGCGCGTTGGCGGGGATTTCGGCGTTGTCGCTGGTGTTCGCTGCGGGCTCGGTGGAGGTTGCGGGTGAGGGAGTGGCGGCGGCGCAGACGGTGGAGCCGGTGGTGCGGCAGCAGGTGATGCCGAATCTGCGGAGGCGGCCGGCGTACACGCACCCGGTGGTGGTGAGCGAGGTGAGCGCGAAGCTGAACGTGACGAGCCAGGTGAGCACGACGGTGATCGAGATGACGCTGACGAATCCGGGGCCGGTGGCGCAGGAGGCGGAGGTGCTGTTGCCGGTGCCGGATGACGCGGCGGTGCGGTCGCTGCAGTACGACGGGGTGGGGCCGGAGCCGACGGCGCAGGTGCTGCGGAAGGAGGAGGCGCGTCGGATTTACGAGGACATCGTGCGGTCGATGAAGGATCCGGCGATCATGGAGTTTGCGGGGTCGAACCTGATCAAGACGTCGGCGTTTCCGATTCCGCCGGGCAAGAGCCAGAAGGTGACGATTACGTACGAGCAGGCGGTGAAGGCGGATCTGAACCGTGTGGACTTGATGATCCCGCGGGGCGAGTCGCAGGCGTTGCCGGTGGCGTGGAAGATCTCGGGTGTGGTGCGCGCGGATGTGCCGGTTTCGACCCTGTATTCGCCGTCGCACCAGATCGTGACCGAGCGGATTTCGGATCGGGAGTTTTCGTTCCGCGTGGTGAAGAACGAGGCGGAGGACCGGGGGACGTTCCGGCTGTCGTACATCCAGCAGCCGGCGAATCCGCACGAGCCGAGCTTTACGGTGTTCACGTATCCCGATGATCAGAGCGGGGGCGGGTACTTCATGATTCTGGGTGGATTGCCGGCGCCGAGCGGGGATCGCCCGAGCAAGCCTCGCGAGGTGACGGTGGTGATCGATCGGTCGGGATCGATGCGGAACGAGAAGATCGCGCAAGCGAAGGAGGCCGCGCTGCAGGTCGTCGCGGGGCTGAAGCCGACGGATCGGTTCAATGTGATCGATTACTCCGATTCGGTGTCGTCGCTGGCGGGTGCGCCGATCGCGGCGGACGCGGATGCGGTGAAGCGGGCGACGGCGTACATCACGGCGATTGAGGCGAACGGTGGGACGAACATTCAGGACGCGTTGCTCGAGGCGCTGCGGCCTCCGGCGAGCGGGGAGCATCTGCCGGTCGTGTTGTTCTTGACGGATGGCCTGCCGACGGTTGGGGAGCGCAACGAGGCGAACATTCGCAACGCGGCGGCGCGTGCGAATCTCGGCGCGCGTCGGATCTTCGGCTTCGGCGTGGGCTTTGATGTCAATGTGCCGCTGCTGAGCACGTTGTCCGAGTCTTCGCGCGGGGCGAGCACGTTTGTGCTGCCGGGCGAGGATGTGGAGGTGAAGGTGGGGCAGGTGTACCGGCGTTTGGCGGGGCCGGTGCTGTCGTCGCCGACGCTGAAGGTCACGGGGCTGGTGGATGGCCCTGCGCCGACGACGGACGTGATGCCCCGCGTGCTGGGGGACGTGTTCGAGGGGGACCAGGTGCTGATCTTCGGACGGTACAAGGGTGACGGGAAGGTCATCCTGTCGTTGGGTGGAGAGTTCCTGGGGCGCGAGACCGCGTTCCAGATCTCGTTTGATCCGAAGGAGGCGTCGTCGCGGAACGGCTTTGTGGCGAGGTTGTGGGCGGAGCGGAAGGTGACCTCGATGGTGGACGAGATTCGGCAGGCGGGCGCGGAGGGGATCTCGATGGAGGACCCGCGGATCAAGGAGTTGGTGGACGAGATCGTGCGGATCTCGACGCGGTTCGGGATCCTGACGGAGTACACGGCGTTTCTCGCGACCGAGAGCGGGGAGTTCAAGGATGCCGATCGTGACGGTGTGATTGATATGGCAAAGGCGGCGACGTCGGCGAATCTCCGGGAACTGGCGGTGGAGGCCAGGAGCGGTGAGGTGGCGGTGCGTCAGCAGATGGACTACGCGACGAAGCAGTCGGCGGCGCAGGTGGGCAACAACGCGATGTACTTCGGCGCGGGCGTGGCTGAGGTGCAGGTGCGCTCGGTGCAGTACTCGGCGGATCGGACGTTCTTCCTCCGCAACAACCGCTGGGTGGATTCGCTCGCGCTCGCGAAGGAGGGTGAGAAGCCCGATCGCGAGGTGACGGTGGGTTCGGCGGAGTACATGGCGCTCGCGGCGTTGCTCGCGGGGCAGGGGCGCGGTGCGAACCTGGCGTTTGACGGCGAGGTGCTGTTGCAGGTGGGCGCGGAGCGGGTCCTCGTGAAGCCTTGACGGATTCGATACGCTGAAGGTGCGCGGGGCGGCCGGGTGGTCGCCCCGCGTGTGCGAAGGAGGTCTGCCGTGCCGCTTGGACGAGTGCTTGTGGTTGAGGACGATGCCGCGATCCGCAGGGGGATTTGTGATTCGCTGAAGTTCGCGGGGTATGAGACCGTGGAGGCGGTGGACGGGCAGGCGGGGCTCACCGCGGCGTTGACGGTGGAGCCGGACATTGTGCTGCTGGATGTGCTGATGCCGCGGATGGACGGGTTTACGGTGCTGGCGGAGCTGAGGAAATCGAAGGCGACGTTGCCGGTGATTGTGCTGACGGCGAAGGGGGAGGAGCAGGACCGGGTGCGGGGGTTGAAGCAGGGGGCGGACGATTACGTGGTGAAGCCGTTCAGCGTGAGCGAGTTGCTGGCGCGGGTGGAGGCGGTGTTGAGGAGATCGGCGGAGAGGCCGCGGGCGGTGGCGAAGCTGGGGATCGCGGGGCGGGAGATTGATCTGGAGCGGAGGGAGGTTTCGCTGCCGGGTGGTGCGCGGGAGTTGATGAGCGAGCGGGAGACGGAGTTGCTGGCGTATCTGGTGGCGAACAGGGGGCGTGCGGTTTCGCGGGACGAGTTGTTGTCGCGGGTGTGGGGGCTTGATCCGCGGGGGATGCACACGAGGACGGTGGACATGACGGTGGCGAGGTTGCGGGAGATCCTGCGGGATGATCCGGCGGCGCCGTCGGTGATTGTGACGGTGCGTGCGAAGGGGTACATGCTGGCGGCCGAGGGCGGTGGGGGGGCTGAGTCGTGACGTCGACGCGATGGACGTGGGTGTGGTACGCGGCGTGCGCCATCGCGGTGATGGGCGGTCTGGGGTGGTCGTCGCTGCAGGCGCTGGAGTTCGAGCGGCGCGAGGCGCAGGCGAAGGCCGACGCGGCGGTGCAGGAGTCGGTGCGGCTGTCGCTGTGGCGTATGGAGAGTGCGCTGGCACCGATCATCGCGCGGGAGGCTGCGCGGCCGTACTTCGAGTATCGGTCGTTCTATCCGACGGAGCGTTCGTTCACGAACATGATGAACGACTACAAGCCGGGCGAGGTGGTGGTGCCGTCGCCGCTGCTGCGGGTTCCGGAGCCGCCGGTACTGCTGCACTTTGAGCTGGATGATGCGGACGGTGCGATTCGGTCGCCGCAGGTGCCGTCGGGCGCGGTGTCGCAGGGGGCGGAGACGTTTTCGACGGGGTATGAACTCGCGACGGCGCAGGCGCGGCTGCAGGTGTTGACCGACGCGATGGCGGCGCGGCGGGGGGATGTCAAGGACAAGCGGGCGCGGAGCGGTGACGGGGTGCTTGACGCTGCGCCACAGCCGCCGTCGGTCGCGAGCGGGAGCGCGGCGGAGGCCGGGCTGGACGAGCCGCGAGCACCCGGCGAGGGGCAGCCGAGTGGGCCGGAGTACACGCGCGAAATGAAGGTGGCGCAGGGGCTTCGGGCGGAAGCGGGAGAGCAGCCGAAGACGGAGGGGGAGAGGCAGGAAACGGGCAAGCCAGCGGCGGCGAAACAGGAAGCGACGAAGCAGGACGCGGGCAAGCAGGAGATGGCGAAGCAGGAGGCGGCGGACCCGCGGCAGGTGTCCCAGAATGTGGCGGAGTACGAGCAGCGGGTGAAGTCGAACGAGGCGTACAACCGGCCGGTTCAAGTGCAGTCGCAGTCGCGGGACTTGAAGGATCTGGTGCCGAATGCGGGGGCTGAGGTTGATGCGGCTGGGGCAGCGGGGACGGGCGGTGGTCCGGCAGCGCCGCAGGTCATGTTGGGCGCTGTTCCCGGGGCGCCGCAGGGTGATCGGGGGGCGTTGCTGTTTGGTGCGGATCGGGTGTTGGCGACATCGGAGGCGACGCCGGTGGTGCAGAGTGAGTTGGAGCCGCGGTGGATTGGGGAGGGTGAGGACGCGACGCTGGTGATGACGCGCGAGGTGAGCGTGGGGGAGAAGCGGTGGGTTCAGGGGTTCTGGCTGGACTGGGCGGGGCTGCGGACGTTGTTGCTCGATGCGGCGGGCGGGTTGTTGCCGGGGGCGACGCTGGTTCCGGCGGGGGATGCGGCGCTGGCGGATCCGGCGTCGTTGGGTCGGCGGCTGGCGGCGATTCCGGCGGAGTTTGTGGTGCCGGCGGGGGAGCCGGTGCGGATGGCGGCGTGGTCGCCGCTGCGGACGACGCTGGTGATGACGTGGATCGGGGCGCTGGGCGGGGTGGTTGCGATCGGGTTGGTGCTGCGCACATCGAACGAGTTGGCGGAGCGGCGCGGGCGGTTTGTGTCCGCGGTGACGCACGAGCTCAGGACGCCGCTGACGACCTTCTGCCTGTACTCGCAGATGCTGAGCGACGGGATCGTGAAGGACCCCGAGGCGCAGCAGAGCTACTTCAACACGTTGCGGGCGGAGAGCCAGAGGCTCGCGCGGATCGTCGAGAGCGTGCTGGATTACGCGAGGCTGGGGCGGCGGAAGCCGGGGAATGGGAAAGTCGTGATGCGGGTCGGGGAGTTGGTGGATCAGTGCGTGGGTGCGCTCGCGGCGCGGTGCGAGCAGGCGGGAATGGAGTTGGTGGTGGATCGCTCGGGGGACAGCGATCAACCCGTGACGACGGATCCGGCGACGGTGGAGCGCGTGCTGTTCAACCTCGTGGACAACGCGTGCAAGTACGCATCGGAGTCGAGCGACAAGCGGGTGCACGTGGACGTGCGCGTCAGCGTGCGCGAGGTGGAGATCCTGGTGCGCGACCACGGGCCGGGGATCGAGCGGGCCGAGCGTGGTCGGATCTTCCGGCCGTTTGTGCGGGGGAAGAAGCAGGTGGACGGGTCGGTGTCGGGGCTTGGGCTCGGGCTCGCGCTGGCGAAGGGGCTGTCGGAGCAGCTTGGGGGGAACCTCGAGCTGGCGACGGCTGAGGGTGGCGCGGCGTTCTCGCTCGTGCTGCCACTGGGGACGTGATCAGGGGAGCGGCGTGGCCCAGTCGGGCGGGACATCGCGGCGGGCGCGCGCGGAGGAATCCGCGAAGACCGCGTTGAAGATGGACTTCTTCTGGTGGAGGATGTGGAGGCGGTCGGCGATGTGTGTTGGGTCGCGGAAGTCGAGCACGCTCGCGGTGCGGGTGGGGGGCGGTGCGTTGCCGGCGATGGGGGCGGAGGCTGAGTCGACGAAGATGGGCGCGTCGCTGGGGCGTTGGATGAGGTCGAGCTTGATGGAGGCGCCGGGCAAGGCGTCGTAGTTGTCCGGGTCGGAGGCGATACCGGCGTGGCCGGTGACGTTGATGGCGTAGGTGCGCTGCATCTGGTCGCCGTAGAAGGCGCGGGCGGAGGGGCAGACGAGGCTGGACTTGGCGGCGTAGAGCTCGGCGGATGAGTTGCCGGAGAGCCCCGCGGAGTTCTGAATGACCAGGGCCCAGTTGGGGAGGGTGCCGTAGGGGACGCCGAGTGCGGGGCTCAGGCCTTTGTTCTCGTCGGCGTAGGCGCGGACGATGACCATGTTTTGATGCAGGTTGTTGAGGCAGAGGGTCGCGCGACCGCTTTCACGCGCGGCGGCGAGCGTGGGGATGAGAATCCCCACCAGCAGCGCAATGATG
>JBIKMF010000162.1:0-8693 GCA_044359425.1 Phycisphaerales bacterium | reverse complement strand
TTCCATCCTCCTCGCCCTTACCGTTGCCGCCTCCGCCGCCCACGCGCAGTTCATCAGCGTCGTCGACGGCCCGCACAACCTCTCCGCAGGCGGCACCGGCACCGTTCGCGCCACGGTTGAAGATCAGGTCTGTATCTTCTGCCACGCCCCGCACGACGCTTCACCCGTCGCCGCGCTCTGGAACCGCAGCCTCGCACCCCGCGCCTACACCGTCTACACCAGCCGCGCCCTCGAAGCCCACCCCGGCCAACCCACCGGCTCCTCCAAGCTCTGCCTCTCCTGCCACGACGGCACCATCGCCATCGGCGCCGTCCTCTCGCGCAATCTTCCCATCCAGATGACCGGCGGTGTCACCACCATGCCCGCCGGCCCCGGCAACCTCGGCACCGACCTCCGCGACGACCACCCCATCTCCTTCCGCTTCGACTCCGCCCTCGCCTCGCAAGCCGGGCACCTCCGTGACCCCTCAACCCTCCCCCCCGAGATCCGCCTCGACCCCAACCTCGAACTCCAGTGCACCGCCTGCCACGACGCACACAACAACGCCTTCGGTGACTTCCTCGTCATGCGCAACAACTCCTCGCAACTCTGCACCAGTTGCCACTCCATGGGCACGACCGACCTCCCCGCCCACAGCCAGTGCGCCTCCTGCCACCAATCCCACACCGCGCCCAGCGGCCCCTACCTCCTCCGCCGAAACAACGCCACCCAGACCTGCCTCTCCTGCCACGATGGAAGCACCCCCGGCGCACTCAACGTCTCCAGCGACGTCCACAAGGCCTTCGCCCACGAAACCGACAGCCCCGTCGACCCACCCGGCAACGCCCACTCCCACGCCTCCTGCACCTCCTGCCACGACCCCCACACCATGATGCGAGGCATCGGCGCCACGCCTCCATCCCTCTCCGGCCCACGCCACACCGCCTTCCAACGCCTTGGCCGCGTCGAAGGCGTCAGCTTCTCCGGCACCCCCCTCCTCGTCGCCACCGCCGAACACGAAGTCTGCTTCAAGTGCCACGGCGACGTCAACCCCATCGCCCCCACCATCCCGCGCCGCCACGCCTCCAACAACCTCCGCCTCCAGATGAGCCAGTCCGCCATCTCCTTCCACCCCGTCAGCGGCCCCGGTCGCGGCTCCGACGTCCCCAGCCTCAAACCCGGCTGGACCACCTCGTCCACCATGTCCTGCTCCGACTGCCACGCCTCCGATTCCGGAACCACCGCCGGCGAACACGGTTCCTCCTTCCAAGGCCTCCTCGTCTCCCGCTACTCCCTCATCGACAACACCTCCGAAAGCGCTTCCACCTACGCCCTCTGCTACCGCTGCCACGACCGCGCCAGCATCCTCTCCGACCGCTCCTTCTCCGAACACCGCAAACACATCGTCGAAGAACGAACCCCCTGCTGGGTCTGCCACGACTCCCACGGCATCAGCTCCGGCGTCGGCTCTCCCACCGGCAACTCCCACCTCATCAACTTCGCCACCTCCGTCGTCTTCCCAAACTCCTCCGGCCGCATCGAGTTCCGCGACACCGGCACCTTCCGAGGCGAGTGCTACCTCTCCTGCCACGGCGAAAACCACAACCCCGAGCGATACCCCGACAACTAGCCCCCCAACCCGGGGCTTCTTCTCCCGTCCGGGAATCACTTTCGCTTGTCTTCCCAGTTCTGGGAATACCCTCATTTCCTAGGCCGGTTTCCAGCCCCCGGAGCCCTCTCCCTCCGGGCACGGAGTTTGCACTTCTCCGCTTTGACCCGCGCCCGCGCGGAACCTGGAGCCCCCCATGAAGTCCGTCCTCACCCTCTCTTTCTCCCTCCTCGCCTGTGCCACCGCCGCCCTCCAGCAGCCCGAACCCAAACAGCCCGACCCCAAACAACCCGCACACCAGCCCTCCGGCAAACTCCCCTCCGGCCACCCAGGTCTCTCCCCCGGTGACCCCGTCGCCGATTGGCCCAAGCCCCGCGCCGAAGACGTCGCCTCCGTCGACGCCATCCTCGCCGCCTTCTACAAGATCCCCGCCGGAAACAAAGGCGAACCCCGCGACTGGGACCGCTACCGCTCCCTCTTCTCCCCAGACGCCCGCCTTATCCCCGCCCGCGGCACCCCCGAAGGCGGCGCAATGGCCATGTTCGTCACCATCTCCGACTACATCGCCCTCAACAAAAACTACTTCGAGAAGGGTGGCTTCATGGACAAAGAAGTCGCCCGCCGCACCGAGTCCTTCGGCAACATCGCCCAGGTCTGGAGCACCTTCGAATCCCGCCACAACGAATCCGATCCCCAGCCCTACATCCGCGGCATCAACTCCATCCAACTCCTCAAGGACGGTGACCGCTGGTGGATTGTCAACGTCTTCTGGGAACTCGAAGGCCCCGAACTCAGCGTCCCCGACCAGTACCTCAAGAGCCCCGAAAAATGACCAACACCCCGTCGAGTCCGCGCGCCAACGCCCGAATCCTCCTCGTTGAGGACGAGGAACTCCTCCGCGAGTCCCTCGCCCAACTCCTCACCGAAGAAGGTTACAAGGTCGTCTCCGCGCCCGACGGCAAAGCCGGGTACGACGCCGCGCTCGCCGAGGCCTTCGACCTCGTCCTCACCGACATCCGCATGCCCGTGATGGACGGCCTCACCCTCCTCAAACACCTCCAGCAAATCATCCCCCAAACCCCCGTCATCGTCCTCACCGCTTTCGGCACCGTCGAAAGCGCCGTCGCCGCCATGCGATCCGGCGCCGCCGACTACCTCCTCAAGCCCGTCCAGTTCGAGGACGTCCTCATCCGCGTCCGTCGCGCCCTCGAGTTCGGTGAAATGCGCCGCAACCGCATCATCATGACCGAACAACTCGCCTCCCAGTCCACCTTCCACAACCTCATCGGCGACTCCGCCTCCATGGCCGGCCTCTTCGCCCTCGTCCGCAAGCTCTCCACCGTCAGCACCAGCGTCCTCATCGTCGGTGAATCCGGCACCGGCAAGGAACTCTTCGCCCGCGCCATCCACTACAACGGCATCACCCGCGACAAGCCCTTCATCGCCGTCAACTGCGGCGCAATCCCCGAGAGCCTCATCGAGTCCGAACTCTTCGGCCACCGCAAGGGCGCATTCACCGGCGCAATCAAAGACCGCATCGGCTACTTCGAAGCCGCCAACGGCGGAACCCTCTTCCTCGACGAAATCTCCACCCTCCCCATCCAGGTCCAGTCCTCACTCCTCCGCGTCCTCGAAGAACGCGTCGTCGTCCCCGTCGGCGACACCCGCCCTCGCCCCGTCGACGTCCGCATCATCGCCGCCTCCAACCAAAACCTCCAGACCCAGTGCCGCGAAGGCCACTTCCGCGAAGACCTCCTCTACCGCCTCGACGTCGTCCGCCTCCAACTCCCGCCCCTCCGCCAACGCCGCCAGGACATCCCCCTCCTCGCCCAACACTTCCTCGACAAATACACCCACAAGATGAACAAGCAGGTCACCGGCGTCAGCAACGCCGCCATGCGTGCCCTCCTCAACCACGAATGGCGCGGCAACGTCCGCGAGCTCGAGAACGTCATCGAACGCGCCGTCATCTTCGCCGAAGGCCGCGATATCGAACTCGCCGACCTCCCCTTCGCCACCACCGAGTCCGCCGCCGACACCGGCGAAGACCTCAAGCAGGCCCTCATGCAGTTCGAACGCCAGCACATCATCTACAGCCTCCGCCGCCACAACTACGACAAAACCGAAACCGCCCAGCACCTGGGCATCGGCGTCTCCAGCCTCTACCGCAAGCTCGAAGAACTCCAAATCCCCAAGGACCTCCAGGAACGCGAACGCGAAAACGCCCTCTCCTGACCCCGCCCCTCCTCACACCGCACCCCACATGCTCCGGCGCAAACTCCTCATCCGCATCGGCCTCCTCGTCGCCTGCTTCGTCAGCGGCGCCGCCGTCGCCATCATGCTCCTCCAGAACGCCATCGCCGACATCGACCGCATCAACCGCGACGCCGTCCAGCTCGTCGACAGCGTCCTCACCTCCTCCGACTCCCTCGCCGAGCTCGACGCCATCCACGCCGGCCGCGAAACCAGGTCCGCCGCCGAAACCCACGAGATCGAACTCCGCCTCATGCAGGCCCTCGCCACCATCGGTGGCCACGCCGCCACCCAACAGCACGGCTCCCCACAGGCCCTCGCCTACGCCCGCGTCAAGGACTTCCTCCCCGCCATCTTCGGCAACAACCCCATCTCCCCCGAACAAACCCGCCTCCACGCCGCCGCCATGCACGACCTCTCCCGCGAGACGCGAGCCTTCGTCTCCTCCGAACAACTCCGCTTCGGCAAGTCCTTCCGCACCCTCGTCCTCGGTCTCACCCTCGCCGCCCTCGTCATGGTCAACGTCGCCGTCTTCGTCCTCCTCCGCACCGCCCAGGTCGTCCTCAAGCCCGTCAACGAACTCGTCCTCGGCAGCCGCGAACTCGCCGCCGAACGCTTCGACCACCGCGTCAACGTCCCCCAGCAGGACGAGTTCGGCGAACTCGCCCGCTCGTACAACTTCCTCGCCGCCCAGCTCCAGGCCAACGAAGAACGAAAGGCCGAAGCCCTCCGCCAACTCGCCGTCACCCTCAACCACGATCTCAACAACGCCATGTCCGTCATCGAGATGCAGCTCAGCCTCCTCGACCGCCAGTCCGGCAGCAGCTCCAACCTCGCCAAGTACTTCCGCGACATCCAGTCCACCCTCGCCCGCATGACCAAGACCGTCGCCTCCCTCAAACACATCCGCCGCGTCGTCCTCACCGACTACGTCGACGGTCAAAAGATGGTCGACCTCGAACGCTCCGTCCTCCCGCCCCCAGCTCACCCACCGGGCGAAGTCGCCTAAATCCCTCCCCCTCCTTCCCCCTCCGTCCCTCACCACCGCCCGCCCCTCGAACCGCTTCCGGAGTTCGGTATGAAAAAAACCCTTGATTGGCACCACACCAAGCTCGGCTCCATCATCCTCTTCCTCGGCAGCATCCAACTCGCCGTCCCCGTCCTCGTCCTCGTCGCCATCGGCCTCGCCGCCGGTACCTACATCGAATCCACCCAAAACGTCCGCGTCGCTCGCGAACTCGTCTACGGCTCCTGGTGGTTCATCGCCACCATGGCCCTCGTCTGCGTCAGCCTCGTCTTCGCCGTCATCGCCCGCTTCCCCCTCAAACGCCGCCACATCGGCTTCGTCACCGTCCACGCCTCCCTCATCGCCCTCATCGCCGCCGGCTTCTGGTCCATGTTCGAACGCGTCGAAGGTCACCTCGCCCTCCACGAGGGCACCATGCACAACGTCTTCGAAACCGCCGACGAACAAGTCGAAGTCCTCGAACACAACGCCGGCGTCTTCAACAGCCTCGACGCCGCTCTCGGCCCCTCAAACAACTCCTCCTTCACCCTCGCCGGCGTCCCCGTCCGTGTCCTCGAACGCTGGGAAAACTGCCGCGAAGAAGAGTTCGTCGCCGACGACAGCCCCGAGCCCCTCCGCGCCGTCGACATCGCCCCCGTCGCCGGCCCACAAACCGCGTGGGTCGGTCAGCCCGACAAAGCCGGCCCGCCCCCCATGCTTCTGGGCCTCACCGTCCTCGTCCTCCCCGAAGGCTCCGACTGGACCCCTCCCACACCCTCCGCCTCCGACAAAGGCCAATACGTCTTCGTCGCCGGCCCCAACCGCTTCCCACTCAAAAACGTCGGCGACGAAGTCATCCCCGGTTGGCTCATCACCGAACTCATCCGCTACGAACGCGCCATCGTCATGGCCGACCAGGTCCGCGAAGGCCCCCCCGGCTCCCCCGCCAACCCCGGCGTCGAAGTCACCATCAGCGACGGTCGCGGCACACTCGAAAAACACATCGCCTTCGAGAACTTCCCCGACCTCATCATCGACAAACCCATCGAAGGCTCCGGCAACTCCGCCTCCCGCCTCGTCGCCGGCCCCCTCAACGCCGATCCCGAAACCATCGTCATCTTCGGCACCGTCGCCGCCACCAAAATCGGCTACATCGGTCTCGACGGTCGCGGCAAGGTCCTCACCCCCGAAATGAAGTACCCCATGGCCCTCACCCTCGGTGGCCGTGAAGTCGTCATCCACCAGCAACTCGCCCGCGCCCACCAAACCTCCCGCATCGTCAAAATCCCAGTCGCCGTCGAGAACAAGCCCGCCATCGTCGTCCGCATCGGCGACAGCACCGAATCCAAGACCATCCCCTGGAAGGGCCTCGCCCCCTTCACCACCCCCGACAAACGCACCGTCCTCCTCCACTACGGCCCACGCCGCGTCCAGCTCCCCTTCACCCTCCGCCTCGCCGACTTCCGCAAAACCGACTACCCCGGCACCGAAATGGCCATGGCCTACCAGTCCGACGTCGGCATCAGCGCCCCCGGCGAAGCCGAGTTCCCCTTCGAAATCTACATGAACCACCCCTACACCCGCGGCCCATGGAAGGTCTACCAGTCCGGTTTCATGGGCGAGAAAATGTCCATCTTCAGCATCATGCGCGACCCGGGCCTCTGGCTCACGTACGTCTCGTCCGCGTTCCTCTGCATCGGTGTCGTCATCACGTTCTACAGCCGGTCGATGAGCTGGGGCCACCCCGGTATCCCCATCCGCCCGGTCCAGAAGGAGTCGAGTCATGTTCCGTCACCTCCTCTTCACGCTCCTGGCCTGCCTGCTGACGCTCCCCGCGAACGCAGCCCCGTCGGCGTCGGGCACTGACCCCGCCCTCAAACGCCTCGGCGAGCTCCCCGTTCAAGACGGCGGACGCACCATGCCCCTGGAGACCTACGCCCAGCGCCTCGCCGTCGATGTCACCGGCCGCACCCGCTGGTCATCCTCCGGCCCCGCGCCCTACTCCAAGCGCGAACCCATGCAGCTCCTCCTCGACTGCATGTTCAAGGGCCAGTCCCTCCTGAGCGCCGAAATCGTCACCATCGAAGACAAACCCTTCAAACGCCTCATCGGCCTCGACGCCGAAAAGCGATTCTTCAGCCCCTCCGAACTCGCCAACACCAAGGGCCTCAACTCCATCCTGATGTCCTTCGAAGAAGCCCGCGCCCGCGACCCGCAGGCCAAGCCCGACTCCAACCAACGCAAAGCCCTCAACGTCCGCAACGCCGCCAACCGCATCGCCAACCTCGCCGCCGGTGAACCCCTCGCCGTCATTCCCTCTTCCGACGGCTCCTCCTACCGCAAAGCCAGCGCACTCGTCGCCGACCCCGGCCTCGAGCCCGTCCAGGCCGCGTGGGCAGCAGTGGGGGCCGCCTACAAAGCCGACCAACCCCTCGACGCCTCCGTCGACCAACTCCACAAGGCCATCGCCGCCCTCGGCACACCCTCACAGAACGACGCCCGCTCCGCCAACCTCGAAGTCTTCTACAACCGGCACAAGCCCTGGCAGAAAACCGCGGTCTTCTACGGCCTCTCCATGATCCTCTTCGGCCTCTCCCGCATCGTCCTCAAGAAGCCCCTCACCATGCTCGCCGTCCTCTGCGGCCTGCTCGGCATCGCCGAACACTTCCTCGGCCTCGGCCTCCGCATCGCGATCCTCGACCGCGCACCAGTCACCAACACCTTCGAATCACTCATCTGGATGGGCCTCGTCGGCATCGCCGCCGGCCTCATCGCCCAGATCGTCAACAAAGGCAAAGGCTGGTACCTCTTCGCCGGCGTCGCCGCCGCCTTCATCTCCGTCCTCTTCGCCGGTCTGGTCCCCCTCACCGACCGCACCAACTCCATCCCCGCCGTCCTCCGCAGCAACTTCTGGCTCACCATCCACGTCCTCACCATCGTCGCCAGCTACGGCGTCCTCGTCGTCGCCTCCGTCCTCGGCCACGCCTACCTCATCAAAGATGTCCTCCTCCGCAAGCGCGACACCGAACCCCACCGCGGCTCACCCGCCCTCGTCGTCCAAACCTACCGCACCATCCAGATCGGCCTCGTCCTCCTCACCGCCGGCACCATCCTCGGCGGCGTCTGGGCCGCCGAATCCTGGGGCCGCTTCTGGGGCTGGGATCCCAAAGAGACCTGGGCCCTCATCAGCATCCTCGCCTACTTCGCCGTCCTCCACGCCCGCTACGTCCGCTGGATCGAAGACTTCGGCCTCGCCGCCTCCGCCGTCCTCGGAATGGTCGTCATCGTCTGGACCTTCTACGGCGTCAACTACGTCATGGCTACCGGCCTCCACAGCTACGGCTTCGGCTCCGGCGGCGAAACCTACGTCGCCCTCTGGGCCCTCATCGAAATCGCCTTCATCGCCCTCTGCTGGTTCAGAAAACGCTCCGAACCCACGCCCACGCCCACACCCCAAACCGGCGCCACCGAAACCGCTTCGGTTTCCGTGCGCTGAACCACCACCCCACGCCCTCCGCACGTGGCAGCGGCATTCCTGCCGCTGGGTCGCCGCGACTTTCAGTCGCGGCTTCGTTTCGCGCACGAAACCACAACGCCGCGCGCCCAAGACAGCGCCTCATCGTTTCTTCCTTATGGCCTACGGCCTTCTCCCCTATGGCCTTCTTCCGCCCGCTTCGGGCGCACGCCCCGTTGCCGGTGGCGCGGCGAGGCTCTGCGAGCAAGCCACCGGTAACCCCCTTGATTCCTCTCCGCCCGGCTAAGGGCGGACGCGGCTTCGTGAGACCCCCGACGCCACAACGCCACCCACGTCCCACAGGTGCCACTGAAACCGCTTCGGTTTCAGTG
>JBIKMF010000161.1:0-8707 GCA_044359425.1 Phycisphaerales bacterium | reverse complement strand
CCGGCCGTCGGATTCAAGGTCGTCTGCGACGGCCGAACCTCCCTCGATGTCCCCGCCGATCAGTCGCCGCGCGAACGCGTGCTCGGCGTCCTGGGCTCCGAACTCGCGCCGCAGCTCCTCGAAGTACACGCCGACGAGTTCGACGACTCGCGTGGCGTCACCCTCTGGGGCCTCGCAGGCCTCCCGGCCATCGCTCGCGGCACCAACAAGAGCCAGTTCATCTTCATCAACGGCCGCCCCGTGCGCGACCGCACGATCCAGCACGCCATCGCCGAGGCCTACCGCGGGCTCATCGAGCCCGGTCGATTCCCCACCATCGTGCTCATGCTCGAGATGAGCCCCGCCGGCGTTGACGTGAACGTTCACCCAGCCAAGGCCGAAGTCCGCTTCCGCGACAGCGGGCTCGTTCACTCCGTCGTCTACCACTCAGTCAAACGCGCCCTCCAGCGTGCCGACCTCACACCCACTCTCGCCGTCGCCCGCCCTTCATCCCTCACCCCGCACATGGCCGCCATGCCCGGGAGCGGGTTCGCGGCATTCGCGAAGCCCGACGAACAGTCAATCTCTCGCTTCGTCGAACACTTCAAGACGCCGGCCAACGCCAACGCCGGCCCCAAGTTCGACTTCGACGCCGTCCGCCAGGCCATCGATACCGCCGCCGTTCCGCCGCCGACCCCGGCGTTAGTCGCGGCCGCACCAGTCGCGGATCCCGCATCCAGCATCCCCATGCCAAGCCCGGCGACGCGGATCCTTCAGGTCCACAAGTCCTACCTCCTCACGCAGGACGAGCACGGCGTGGTCATCATCGACCAGCACGCGCTCCACGAGCGCGTCATGTTCGAGTACCTCCTCGAGCGCGTGATGCGTGGCAGCCTCGAGAGCCAGCGCCTCCTCGCCCCCGTTGTCGTCCCCGCGAGCGCGCGGCAGATCGAGCAACTCGCCGAGATCGCCCAGCTCCTCGAGAAGATCGGCATCGACGCCGCCCCAATCGGTCCGCTCTCCATCGGACTCTCTGCCTTCCCGTCCTTCCTCTTCGAGCGCGGCGTCGACCCCGTGGACTTCATGACCGACCTGCTCGAAAAGGCCGAGAGCGACGCCTTTGTCCGCGAACTCAAGCAAGGCGGCGAGATCGCCATGCGGGATGTCCTCGACATGATGTCGTGTAAGGCCGCGGTCAAAGCCGGCGACCGGCTCACCGATCTCGAACTCGGCGAACTCGTCGCGCTCCGCGAGCAGGTCGAACGCTCGAGCAACTGCCCGCACGGTCGCCCGACGAGTGTGCGGCTCACAATCCGCGAACTCGAAAAGCTCTTCCAGCGCTGATCGCCCCAACGTCTGCCCGCGTCACACGCCGCTCGCCGGCCGCTCGAAGCGATCGAGCTTCCCGTCGTCTGGATCCTCGAGCGTCGCCACGAGCACGAATCCGAGCTTGCGCAGCACGCCCGAAGACGCCGGATCACCGTGCAGCGTGTGGGCACGGAACCCCTTGACACGCGGGTCGCCCGCCGCCCACCTCAACAGCGCACCGCACGCCTCCGTCGCGATCCCGCGCCGCCAGTGCGACGCGACCACGCTGTACCCGATCTCCACGAACCCATCGAAGTCCGGCGGCCCCTTGAACCCAACGGTCCCCACCACCGGCCCCGCTTTCAGCGCGATGAACCTCGCCCGCCAGAACAGCTCGTCAGGACAATCCTTCGTCTTCGCGCGGATCCACCCCACCGGCCCCTCATCCCAGTGCACCGGCGGCCAGTCGGATGAAACCGAACGCCCCACGACCATTCCAAAACCATCCGCGGGCAGCAGCGATGCGACCAACCCGGCGTCGTCCGGGACAAACATCTCGAGACGCTCAGAGAAGACTGGGTTCAGCATCGGCGAAGCGTACCACTTCTGGCCGGAGTGAACTTCACCCCGGCCGGCATCACGACCTCGGAGCAACGACCACGCGACGCTTCAGATCCGGCACCCACGTGCCTCCGGGCTTCTCGACCGTGATCGCGAAGAGCGCGACGCGGCCCACCGCGATGCCCGGATCGATCGGCACGATCACCTCGCCGTCAGCCGTCGCGTTGAACACACCCCCCGAGACCTTCTGCTCCAGCCCGCGCTCGTCGATCACCCACACCTGATACTGCTCGATCGCCGGATCGTTGGGCTTGAGACCGACGAACCGCAGGTACCCCGACTCCAGCCGGTCGTTCCACACCACATCGCCCTGGATGTTCGGCTGCTCGGCCGCCGGTGCACCATCGAGGTTGAATGGAGCCCACGCGATGCGGATCGTGTCCGGAACCTCCAGCATCTTCTGACGGTTCTGCCGTGCGATCTCCGGGTCTGCCGGCGCCTCCAGCCTCGCGATCGTCAGCAACGCCTCGCCCAACTCCGACGCCTGCCTCGCGGCAACCGCCGAGGCGTCCGCGAGATCCTTCGCCAACCTCGCGTTCTCCGTCGCCGCCGCGAGCAGCCGCGAATCGCGTTCGCTGAGCTCCCCGGTCCGGGCCGCCAACTCGCGCTTCATGTCGTCGATGTGGCTCTTGGATGCCGCCAGAAGGGTCTCGTTCTGCTCGACGCGCGACATCAGCATCGTCACCTGCTGCATCGTCGAGTCCAGTTCGCGGGTCCGCTCCCTGAGCTTCTCACCGACGAACAGCACGCCGCCCGCACCCAGGACCAACGCCGCCGCGGTCAGGAACCACGGGAAGGCGGACCGCGCGGGAGGCCGGGGCTCGAAGGCGATCGGCGCCGCCGCCGCCGCGTGCTCGTCGCGCTGCCGTTCATCCATCAGGTTCGACAGACGGTCCCCCACTGCCGCGGCGAGGTCGGCGGGCATCGGCTCCGCCGGAGACGCGGCCCGATGGATTGCCGCCGCGGCAAGCTCCTCCGGCAACGGCGGCCAGGCATCGATCGGCCGACCATCGCCGGTCGCGGCATCGGTCGCCGGGATGTTCTCGTGGCGGTGGTTCATCGCAGGGCCTCGCTCTCTCGGCGATGGAAACGCTCTCGCAGCGCGGCAAGCCCGCGGTAGATGTACCCCTTCACGGTCCCCAGAGGCATCGAGAGGTGGCGAGCGATCTGCTCGTGCGTCAACCCCCGTGCGATCGAGAGCAGCAACACCGTGCGCTCCTCCTCGACCAGGCCACCGAGAAACTCGCGGGCCAGGCCGGCATCCATCGACTGTCTATCCGATCCGTGGGACGTCGGCGCCACGCTCTCGATGTCGGGCACGGCACGAGCAGGCCGCGCCGCTTCGGAACGAGTCCTGTCGATCAACCGACGACGCGCAACCACGGCGACGAACTGATCCTCCGTTCCAAACCGCGAGTCGTACATGTGCGCCTTCTTCCAGAGGTGCACAAACACGTCCTGCGTGGCGTCCTCGGCGTCGGCCTTCGAATCCGTGAACGAACGAACGAGCGACCACACGAGCGGACCGAACCGGTCCACCATCTCGCGCGCGGCCGCCTTGTCGCCGCCGGCGACTCGCTCCAACAGAGAGGATTGACCTGATTGCGTCATCATCGGATCCAACGCATGATAGTCGAAACGCCTCAACCCGGGGAGTCGCCAATCCGCAGTTCGGAGAGGTTTTTCGTGAAGATCCAAAACCAGAGTCAGATCCCCACCGTTTGCATGGTCGGAGGCATAGAGCGATCGCGGCGGGGCATTGTGTTGATGCCGGCGCGATCCATCTTCAAGAACGGAGAGTAGCAGCATGCGCAATCGCACACGTGCGGTCGCCGGAGTGGCCGTATTGGCCGGTCTGGCCGTTGGTTCGTCGAACGCCGAGACGGTGTACGGGGTCACGCAGCAGCAGCGCCTCGTGTCATGGAACAGCTCGGCCCCCGGGGCCCTGTTGACCGGCGTTTCCATCATGGGCCTCCAGAACAACGAGGCGATCCTCGGTATCGACCTTCGTCCGGCGACCGGCGAGTTGTTCGCCCTCGGCAGCTTCAACCGCCTGTACACCATCAACCCGATGTCCGGGCAGGCCACGCAGGTCGGCGGCGTGTTCTCGACCCCGCTCAACGGGTCCAACTTCGGGTTCGATTTCAACCCGGTGATCGACCGGATCCGCGTCGTCAGCAACACCAACAACAACTACGTGCTGAACCCCAACACCGGAGCCGTCACGGTCACGACCAACCTCTTCTTCGGCGCAGGTGACGCCAACAACGGCATGGATCCCAACGTCGTGCACAGCGCATACACGAACTCGTTCGCGGGCGCAACGTCGACCCAGCTCTACGGCCTCGACACCGGCCTCGACCTCCTGGTCACCCAGGCCAACAGCGCGGGCACACTCGGCACCGTCGGCCCCGTTGGCACCGATCTCACCGAACTTGGCGGCTTCGACATCTCCGGCGCAACCGGGATGGCGTACGCCACCGTCCGTGACAACGTCATGGTCCGCTCCACCTTCTGGTCGATCAACCTGCAGACCGGCGCGGGCACGATGATCGGCGAGATCGGCGGGGGCGAGATCATCACCGCCATGACCGTCGTTCCTTCACCCGGAGCACTCAGCGCCGCGCTCGGTCTCACCGCGCTCGTCGCGCGTCGCCGTCGCTGAGTCCGTCCGCCGAGAAGAGAGGAACAGCGCGGGGGCCGGCCGGCCCCCGCGTCTGCACGCGCCCCTCGAACCCCAGTCACCCCCATGCGAAACAACCCCGGGGACCCGCCGTATCATCGGCTCCGGAGATCCCCGTGGCCCCGCGGCCAACTCGCATGGAATACCCCACCCGAACATCCTACGAGCCGCCCGAACCCTCACGTACCAACGCGGGTTCCGACTCCCCCACGCCGACCATGATCGGTCCCTACCGGCTCATCGAGCTCATCGGAGAGGGCGGCTTCGGGATGGTCTGGCTCGCCGAGCGGCGCGAGCCCATGGTCCAGCGCGTCGCGATCAAGACCCTGAAGCCCGGGCTCGACACCCGCGCCGTCATCGCCCGCTTCGAGCAGGAGCGCCAGGCCCTCGCCCTGATGGACCACCCCAATGTCGCGCGCGTCTTCGACGCCGGCGCTGCAGAGAACGGTCGTCCCTACTTCGTGATGGAGTACGTCAAGGGAGACACGATCACCGAGTTCTGCGACAAGCACACGCTCGGCGTGCGTGAGCGTCTGGAACTCTTCGCCACCGTGTGCGATGCCATCTCCCACGCCCACACCAAGGGCATCATCCACCGCGACCTAAAGCCCTCGAACATCCTCGTCAGCGGCGACCGCGCCAACCCCATCGCCAAGGTCATCGACTTCGGCATCGCCAAGGCCGTGAGCGCCTCGCTCAGCCAGTCCACGCTTGTCACCGAACGAGGCCAGCTCGTCGGCACACTCGAGTACATGTCGCCCGAGCAGGCCGACCTCAAGTCCGCGGACATCGACACGCGCTCCGACGTCTACAGCCTCGGCGTCGTGCTGTACGAACTGCTCGCGGGCGTGCTTCCCTTTGACTCCAGCGAGCTGCGTTCGGCCGGGTTCGCGGAGATGCAGCGCATCGTGCGCGACGTCGATCCGCCCCGCCCCGCGACCCGCATCAGCAAACTCGGTGACCGCGCCAGCCTTATCGCCGAGCGCCGCCGCACCTCCGCCAACGGCCTGCAGCGCGAGCTCGCGCGCGAACTCGAGTGGATCCCACTCAAGGCCATGCGGAAGGACCGCACGGAACGCTACCGCTCCCCCGCCGACCTCCGCGACGACCTTCGCAACTACCTCGACGGAAAGCCCCTGATCGCCGGCCCCGAGTCGGCCTCCTACCGAATCCGCAAGTTCGTCCGCCGTCGCAAGTCGCTCGTGGTCGCCGCGGTCGTTGTCCTCCTCGGCGCCGCCATCGGCGTCGGCGGTCTGGGGTTTGGCTACGTCCGCGCCCAGCGGGCCGCCTCGGCCGAGGCCCGCGAGCGCCAGCGCGCTCAGAACACCATCGCCTTCTTCCAGGACATGCTCGCCTCCGTCAACCCTGAGAAGGCCCAGGGCCGCGAGGTCACCGTCCGCGACATCCTCGACAGCGCGGCGGAACGCGTCGGCCCGCAGCTCGGGCCCGACCCGCTCCTCGAAGCCGCGATGCGAGAGACCATCGGCGAGACGTACTTCACCCTCGGCCGCTTCTCCGAAGCAGCCGTTCACCTCACAAAGGCAGCCGATCTCCGCACGCGAAGCGGAGACACCGAGTCCAGGCAGGCCCTCACGACACGCCACAACTCCGCGGCCGCCGTCCTCCAAAGCGGCGACCGCGTCCGCGCGCGGTCCCTGCTCGTCGAGGTGGAGAAGGACCGCTCCCGAGTCCTCGGACCGGGAGACTCGGACACCCTCGCCTCCCAGGACCTCCTCGCGTACATCCTCCAACTCGACGGCGACGAAGAGCAAGCCCTCGAACTCTACCGCAAGACCTACGAGGCACAGAAAGCCGCCATCGGTGCTCGCGCCCGCGAAACGCTGAGCACACTCGCCAGCATCACCGACGTCCTGCAGGACCTCGGCAAGACCTCAGAAGCCGAGGCCTCCGCGCGTCAACTCATCGCAGACGCCAGCGCCGCCGAAGACGGCAGCGACAACTACATGGCCATCACCGGCGCCTCCATGCTCGCCTCCATCCTCATGGACCAGGGCAAACTCGCCGAGTCCGAGGCCCTCGCCCGCGAGGTCGTCGAGAAGCGGCGCCGCGTCTACGGCGAGAGCCACTACGACACACTCACCGCCGAGAACGTGCTGGCCCTCACGCTCCAGGACATGGGCCGCCACCAGGAAGCCGGCGAGCTGCTCGCCCATGCCTCCGAGCACTCCGCACGCACGCTCGGGGAGGGCCACAGCGTTTCGCTCTCCTTCCTCACCAACTACGCCCGCTCCCTTCAGAATCAGAAGAAGCCCGCCGAAGCGGAACCTCTCTTCCGCAAGGTCCTCGCCGCCCGCGAGAGCGAGGCGAACCCCGAATCCCAGGCCACCGCCGTTGTCCTCAACAACCTCGCCACCGCGCTCCTCGACCTGAACCGCCCGGCCGAGGCGGAACCCCTCTTCCGCCGCGTCATCGCCATCGTCGATAAGGAAATGCCCGAAACCCACTGGATCCGCGGCCGTTCGCGCATCAACCTCGCCGACGCGCTCGCCGATCTCGGCCGCTTCGAAGAAGCCGAGCGCGAGATGCTCCGCGGCTACGACCTCATGGACAAGGCCCTCCCTCCCGGCAACGTCCGCCGCCCAGACGCCGCCACGAGCCTCGCCGACATCTACAAGAAGTGGGGAAAGCCGGCCGAGGAATCCCGATGGCGTGCCCTTGGAACCCCGAAGCCAGACTAATCGGCGATCTTCCTCAACGCCCTCGCCGCCTCGCTCCGCTTCCACGCTGGCGCTTCGAGCAGTTCCCTGAGCGCGACCTTCGCACCAAGATCCCCTGCACTCGCGCGCACGGCGAGCGAGAAGGGACCGGCAGCCGCGCCCTCCACCGGCTGCGCTGCCTTCGTCGCCGCATCACGCTGTCCTGACTTCCACAATGCGAACGGAAGCACATCCGTGACGAGAGGATCGTCGGGACGGACCTCCGACGCCGCGATCGCTGCCCGAGCCGCCAGCGCGTACACCGATTCGGGAAGTCCGTCGACCACCATGACCCGTGTCGCCAACTCTCGCAGAGAGCGACCGTCCCCGGGTTCTGCGATCGCTCGTTCGATGACCGGCTGGACGAACTCAAGCCCACCTTCCCCATCCGCGGCGGCTCCGAACGCCGCGACAGCTGCTCCAAAGCACGTCGCCGTATGAATGCTCGCGGCTCCTTGTGCGGCGAGCAGTTCCTGGTACTCCGCCGAAAGCTCCCCGCGCGATCGGCCGGTTCCCTCCGACGCCTCACGCGCCATCAGCACCATCGACTCGCAACGGGTGACGCCCGCCGCGAAGTCCTTCCAGCCCTGGCGCGAGCGGATCCAGTGTTCCTGCTCGGCGACCTTGAGGGCCGCCGCGGCATCGCCGGCCGCCAGCAGTGTGTACGCCTCCCACCACTTGCTGTAGGTCGTCTTGATATGGACCGCGCCGCAGCAAGCGGTATCAACCGCGACAAGATCGGCCACGGCCTCGGCCCACACATCGGCGCACGCATGCCGGGAGACACGCAGCGAGTTGTCGACCAACGTGTACATGGCATCCGCGTAGAACGGGGCGAACGGGTGATCCAAGGGCAGCAACCTGCGTCTGGCCTCGACCAGTTCACCAAGCGTGCGAGCAACGGCGGCCCTATCACCCTGGTCACACAGCTGAACGGCTCGAAGCAAACCCGCGACCTCGGGACACCCCGAGTCGAGCATCGTGAGCATGAACTCCCAGCGACCCCGGGTCCCCTCCATCATCATCCGCACGAGCGGAACCGCGGGCGCAAGCCCGCCCCTGGACTGGTAGTGGCGAAGCACACGCCGGAGCGTCACCTCGGTATCGACCGCGCGTACCCCGACCGCCTTCAAGGTGCCGAGGAACCCCTCGCGCAGCAGCTCCTCGGCCGCTTCCCCATCGCCTCGTGCGCTGAGCGCCGAGCCGAGCAGGCTCTGGCCGAGGGGAACGAGCCGCTCCGGTTCGTACTCGGAACGTTCGAAGAGCCCCAGCGCCTTTCGCGCGTAGGGTTCTGCACTCGCCGCGTCTCCGGAAGTCTCGAGCTGGTACCCGAGCCACCACAGAGCGGTGCCCCGCTTGTTGGCGACCATCGCTTCGCACCCATCCGCCAGCGCGGCCG
>JBIKMF010000160.1:0-8720 GCA_044359425.1 Phycisphaerales bacterium | reverse complement strand
GCAGAGGATCAGGTCGGGCTTGTGGGCGGCGGCGGCGGCGGCGAAGGCCTTCATCGCGTGGCGTTCGAGGCGTTCGCCCCCGGAGCGACCGTTGCACGGGTGGTCGGTTGAGTGGTAGAGCCAGCGCTGCGCGGCGGGGACGCGCTTGATGGCGCTGAGGTAGCCCGAGCGGTAGATGGAGTTAAACCAACCGGGCGCGAAGGAAAGGGCTTCGAGGAACTCGGTGCTTGCCCCGGCGGCGGCGAGGGTGTTGCCCAGGACCTGCGCGGCGCGGCAGTGGCCGTGGCCGACGGCGGCGCTGCACAGCAGGATGCGCGGGCTGGTCAAACCGGGAACTCCAGCGGCACTTCTTCGTCGGCGTAGATCTTGGGTTGGATCGAGGCGGCTTCGAGGAGTTCTTCGATGCTGATGAGTTCGAGGCGACCATCGAGGTGTTCGACGAGGGCTGTCGACCGTTCGATGAAGTCGCCGCAGTTGGCGTAGATCATCTCGCCGTGGCGGAGGGCGGGCTGGTGGATGTGGCCGCAGACGACGCCGTCGAGCCCGCGGCGGCGGACTTCGGCCTCGACGGCAGCTTCAAAGGATGAGATGAAGGTGCAGGCGCCCTTGACCTTGAGTTTCACGGAGGTGGCGAAGCTCCAGGGCTTGAGTCCGAAGATGGCGCGTGCTCCGTTGACGACGCGGTTGAGGGCGAGGAGCTGGTCGTACGCGCGGGCACCGATCATACTGAGGAGCCGGGAGTGTTTGACGACGAGGTCGAACTCGTCGCCGTGCGTCACTAGGAGGGTCTTGCCGTCGGCGGTGTGGTGAAGGGCCTGGTGAGCGACGCGGACGCCGCCGAGCTCGATACCGGCGTACTGGCGGAGGGCGTCGTCGTGGTTCCCGGGGATGTAGGTGACGGTGGTGCCGCGGTGGGCGAGCTTGAGGATTCGGCGGACCACCTGATTGTGTGAGATGGGCCAGTGCCAGCGTTGGCGGAGGACCCAGAGGTCAAGGACGTCGCCGACGAGGTAGATGCGTTCGCACTCGAGGTGTTTGAGGAAGGCGGAGAGCTCGTTGGCGCGGACGCCGCGCATACCGAGGTGGAGGTCACTGATGAACAACGTGCGGAATCGGAAGGACATGCGCGTTCTCCTCGGGTGATGAGAGAGGATCGGTCGGATTCTGTCATGTGGAGGAGTGGTTGCGAGCGGTGGAGGCGGGAACGGTGGGAGACTTTGCGCGAGCTTGACACGTTCTTGACATACACGTCCGGGAGCGCGTCTTCGGAGTCTTCGCGCGGCGATCGCGCGATCTGAACATTTGGGGAATCCCAGGTAACTAGTCTTTTCCGCTTAAAAGAGACGCCGCGATTCGAGCGGTGGACTAGCCCCTCATTGGAGACTGACATGCAGAGCACGGGTTCGCGTCGCGGGTTTACGTTGATCGAGCTTCTGGTGGTGATCGCGATCATTGCGTTGCTGATCGGGATTCTGCTGCCCTCGCTGGGCGCGGCGCGTCAGGCGGCGCGGCAGACCAAGAGTCTGGCGAATGCACGCTCGGTGACGCAGGGCGTTGCGGTGTACGCGGCGGGCGGGAAGCAGTTGTTTCCTCCGCACTACGTGTACGGCAAGGACGAGACGGGTCTGGACTGGGACATCAACGATCAGCAGGTTTCGAACCCGAACCCGAACCACGGGTACGTGCACTGGAGCTACGCGCTGTTCAGCAGCGGCTCGGTGAACGAAGAAGCGTTCCAGAGCCCGGGGATGCCCAACGGCGGCGCACCGGCGACGAACCCGGGGTCGAACACGAAGGACTGGGAGCCGGAGCAGCAGAACGACCTGGGCGGCACGGCGGGCGCGGCGACGCCGAACGACCGGCAGGTGAAGCGGATCGGGTTCGTGGGCAACGCGGCGATTTTCCCGCGGAACAAGTTCTTTGCGAGCGGCGGGGACCGGAAGAACGAGCTCGTGAACGACACGATGATCTTCAATCCGTCGAAGGTGATCCTGATCACGGAGTTGAACCCCGACAAGAACTACCAGGCGATCCGCGTCGGGTCGTTGTTCAAGAGCCACCGGCCGGTGACGCCCTTCGTGGGCGTGAGCGCGGGTGTGGACGTGTACAGCGAGCCGCTGGGTGTGTCGCCGCAGGGCCGGTTCCGCTATCCGCGTGAGAGCGAGATCCTCGCGTTGTCGGACATTCCCGAGGGCGCGATCGATCAGGGCTCGGAGAGCTCGCTGAACGCGGTGGGTCGGTTCTGGGGCAAGGCCCGCGCGAACGCGGAGGGCGGGACGACGAACTTCGGCTTCGTGGACGGCCACGCGGAGAACAAGACCTTGAAGGACACCATCAAGGAGCGTCTCTGGGGCGATCGGTTCTGGAGCATCTCGGGCGATGATCGGGTGATCCCCGAAGCCCGCTAAGACCACACACAGCCGCGCGCGGGAGAGATTCTCGTGAACGGCTTTTGACGACGGAAGACCCGCGTGGGGGCGGGGGTTGTTTGACCAGGATGGGCTGAGTTGTGGCGAGAGTTCACGGGGCGTGACGGGGGTGTTCCTGCGCGCGTCGTGGGTGATGAGAAGTGTCGGCTCGCGGGCCGATCACTGAAAGAGAGGATCCCAATGCAGAAGAACATGCGGGCTTGGACTCTGTTGGCGGTCGCCGGCGCCTGCGCCGGGACGGCTTCGGCTCAGATCGGCGGCGTGGTGAACATCTCGGGCGCGACGCTGCTCGAGAACTTCGTTCGCGCTCAGGCCTCGACGAACGACTTCATCGACGCGGACGGCGACGGTGTGGCGGGCTACCTCGGCAACACGATCAACGGCGTGCCGGACCAGCTCGCCCTCGGCGGCCCCACCGGCCTCGACGGCCCGGGCGCCCTCGAAGATCAGGAACTCATCGTCCACTACCGCGTGACCGGCTCGGTCAACGGTTTCCTCGAGCTGGTCCGCTTCGGCGCCCCGACCTGGGTGACCTCTGACGCGAACACCACCGACTTCCTCACCGGCATCCCCGGCGCTGCGCAGATCTCGGGCCAGACGAACCCTGGCTTTGCCTCGGCCGCGTACAGCAACCGCGTGCTGTACATCGGTAACGGGACCGGCGGGACCACCGCTGGCGTCCGCACCGGCACGTACAACCAGGGCAACCCCGGCGGCGCTCCCAACCGCTCCAACATGACCACCTACGTCGCTACCTACGCCGCCCCGGACTCCGCCGCGACCGGCGGCATCCAGATCGACATCTGCCCGACCGACGTGTCGAGCTTCCTCGCTGTGCAGAAGCTCGGCGGCACTCCCTCGTGGGACGCGCTGCCCGCCGACCTGGGCTACGGCACGAACCCCGTCGAGATGGTCACCAAGACCGGCACCGTGCCCGCGGGCAGCGTGCTGCTGCGGACCAACAAGCTCGCCGAACTGGGCAATCGCAACCTCAACGTCACCAGCCCCGACTCGAACACGATCTTCGATTCGGCTCTGCTCTTTGCCGTGATCGCGCCCGTGACCAACTTCGGCACGGGGCACACCCAGGTCACGATGAGCCAGATGCAGCACCTCTTCGGCACCGGCCGCATGGCGACCGGCGAGAACCTCGTCGCCATCACCCGTGACTCGGGCTCGGGCACCCGTAACGCCTTCCAGAACTGCATCGGCCAGGACCCCTCCTTCGGTCGCGGCGAGAATATCGGCCCCCTCTCCAACTCCAACGCGCAGAACAACCTCGGCTCCGCCCACATCCCGGGCAACAAGGGCTCCAACGGCAACATGGAAGCCACCCTGCGGAACGTCCGTCTGGGCATCGGCTACGTCGGCGCCGAGCGCGGAACGACCGGCTCGGGCTCGGGCTCCTGGCTCGTCCGTGACGGCACCGGCAACAGCAGCCTCGAGATCCTCGCCGTCAAGAACGACCTCTACGGCGGCACGGTCTTCGCCCGCCCGACCCTCAACAACATCCTCCACAACACCGCGAACACCTGGGTCATCGGCGGCCAGGCCGTGCTCGCGACGATCGGTGATCCCCGCGCCAACGGCGCGGCCAACGGCGGCACCGGCTGGGTCGGCGCTTCCGATCCCTTCATCGACTCCAACGGCAACACCCAGTTCGACCCCGGCGAGAGCTTCACCGACCTCAACGGCAACGGCGTCCGTGATGCCGCCAACGCCGAGGCCGGCCTCACCAACACCAACCCGCCGATGGCCAACGTCTACGCCGCCCGGTACATGAACAACATCTTCCGCTCCATCGCGGCGTTCAACTCGGTCCCGGCCGACATCGACAACTTCGGCATGCCCGGCGAGTTCGCCGCGGCCCGGTTCCTCTCCCTCGCGGCCCTGGACAACCTCCACGTCGAGCAGGACTACACCAGCCTGGTCGCGAACCCCGGCTTCAACGCCGCGGTGCAGAACTACATCCAGACCAGCGGCACGAACGTGTACGCGAACAGCCTCTTCGCCACGAACAACTTCGCAAGCGGCACGGGCAAGGTCCCGACCCGCAACACCGGCGCGGTGTACTCCGACGGCGTCGCCAACGGCAACAACTACGTCAACCAGGCCGGCAACGTGATCTCGTACGGCTCGAACCTCAACGTCCGCAACAAGATCGCCGCGGACTTCAACGGCAACGGCGCCCGCGACCTGGGCGACGCCACCGGCATGATCGCCGCGTGGAACGACCGCAACGACGGGAACAACACGGCCAACTGGGCCACCGGCACCGCCGCGTGCATCGAGATCCTCGGCGACTTCAACGGTGACGGCAGCTTCACCAAGTCCGACGTCCGCTACTGGGCCGACGGCCTTGCGCTCGTCAACGGTCAGCTCGACCGCGACGCCGGCTTCACTGCCGTCGACGCCGCCTTCGGCGGCAACTTCTTCGGCACGGTGAAGTCCACCGGCGCCTCCTACAGCAACGGCGACAGCCGCGCCGACGTGGCCAACGCGTCGGGCCTGACCGCCCCGGGTTGGGCCCCGATCGGCGCCGACCGCAACAACGGCGCCGTTGACGCGGACGACAACAAGATCGATCTTGCCGACGTCAACTACGTCCTCAAGCAGTTCAACAACGCGTTCGTCACCGATGGCGCCGCGAACTGGTCCGACCTCAACGAAGCCGTCGGCTTCGACCTCTCGGCCGACATGAACGGCGACCTCGTCGTGAATCAGGCCGACGTCACCGACGTTGTCGTCAACGTCCTCGCGACCAAGTACGGCGACCTCAACCTCGACGGCACGGTCGACTGCGCCGAGAAGAACACCATCATCCTGGCCATCGGCAGCACCACCACCGGTGGCTGGTCTGCGGGTGACCTCGACGGCAATGGCACGATCGATGCCGCCGACGTGGCCCTGCTCTTCGGCGCCGACGGCGTGTGCCTGGGTGACTACGACTGCAGCGGCGGCGTCGACGGCGACGACGTGATCGCATTCTTCGGTGACTGGGACAACGGCACCCAGGCCGCCGACCTCGACGCCTCCGGCGGCGTCGACGGCGACGACGTGATCATCTTCTTCGCCCGCTGGGACACCGGCTGCTAAGAGCCTCGGCCGAGCTTGATACCACCCAATCCCCGGGGCCCGCGCCCGGGGTTTTTCGTGCGCTCAGTTTGCCGAGTTGCCGAACGAACCCTCGCCCGAGAAGCTGACCGTCGGGTCGACGATCTCCGCATCCAGCAGCGTCTGCGCGAGCGCCCCGGGCTCCTTGTACATCAGCTCGCCCCGAACGCTGTACGTCCCGGACGGCACGTATCCCGGTGAACCCGGCGGCAACGACACAGGGAGCACGATCGTCCGCGTGCCGTACCGCCGCAGCGTGCTCTCGGCGGACCGCAAGCCCTCGAACACCCGCGTGCCGTTCACATCCACCGAGTACCGCACCTCGCGCAGCGGCAAGGGATCCCGGTTCGGGTTCTCCGCGTTCAACTCGATCAGCAGCAGGCTGCCCGCCTCCGACTGCGAAACCCGGGCCTCACCCACGCTGACCTGCGGGGGCGAAACACTCGAGCAGCCAACCAGAGGAGCGAGCACGACCAGTCCGAACAGAGCCATGGGCAGCTTCATGGAGGCAGTGTAACCCGCCTCCCCGGTCCCCGCCGACCCAACCGCCGGGCTGTCAATCCCCGAACGCACCCGCCGCTGCCGATCGGCTCAGCCGCCTCAACTGCGGCGCGTGCACGTCGTCCAGCGTGATCCACCGGGGGTCATCGCTCATCGCCAGCGCGGCAAACTCGGGCGTGAACCGGCTCGCCGCCGTGGCGTAGGAGAGCCAGTGCACCGTCAGGCAGGCCATCACCACGAACGACCCCCACGCCGCGACCTCACCCACACGCGTCCGGCGTGCGAAGTAGAACACGCTGGCAAAGAACACCAGCGTCGACAGCTTCCACACCACCAACACCGCGACCGGGTGCTCCCGCAACACCTCGCGCGCGATCGGGTTGGCCTCGATCATCCCCACGCTCATCGCGTACGTCAGCGTCATGTACAGATCGCCGACGCACATCACGAGCGTCGCGGCGACCAGCATCACGATGCGCGTCACCCGCGCCTGCGGGGTGAGGGCGTCGCTCAGCGGGCGGAAGGCCCAGCCGAGCAGCGATTGGACTCGATCCGAGGGTACGGCTGCGAGCATAACGCCTCATCGGAGCCGAACCGGGGCCTCCTGAGTCGCGCGTACGATTTCACATACCCCCGGGGTCCGGCCGGGGAGTTCGACCGGGATTTGCGGGCGGGCCTGATCGTGGCGGGTCCGAGAGCCGATGAACCACGCTGATCGAGACCTTGGCCGCGGAGATACGAGTGCGTCCGATAGACCCGCGATTGGCGATTGGTGCGGTTGCTGCGCTTGTGGGCGGAGGGGACGCCCTTGCGCAGCCCCGTGACGTTCTTCCATACCCCGACGATTCGGTGATCGCTCGCGACGCCCTCCCGCGCGTCGGCGAGTTCGTCGCCGCGCAGAACTTCGCCGAAGCCGTCCGCGTCGTCCAGTCCATCCTCGACACCGAGGCCGACGCCGTCGTCGAGAGCACCGAGAAGCAGCTCTACATCGCCGTCCGCTCGGCCGTCCACACCCTGCTCCTCGCCGAACCCCAGCTCCTCGAACGCTACCGCGTCGCCAGCGAGCCCCGCGCCGCCTCACTCCTCGAAGCCGGCGAACTCCGGAAGGTCGAACGCTCGTACTTCCTCACCTCCACCGGCCTCACCGCGGCGATGGCCCTCGCGCAGCTCGAGATCGAGGGCGCACGCTTCGAGTCCGCCCGCCTTGTCCTCGAAGACCTTCCCTCCCACCCCGATTTCGGCACCGGCACCAACGCCCGCGACGTCGCCGCCCTCGCCACGCTCGTCTCACGCTACCTCCCCCGCCCTGAAGTCACCGAATGGGCCCGCACCCTCCGCACCGCGGCCGCCGCCGAAGGACTCGACGAGGCCCCGGTCGCCTGGCCTGAATCGCTGAAGCGCGCCTGGCGCAACTCACTCGCCGCCCAGCCCGTCGCCGATCTCGTGACCACCGGCTCCGCCCCGCTGCAGAGCGTCCCCATCGAATCCGGCGGCGCCGAAGACCCCAACGACACCTTTGAAGCCGCGCGGAGCTTCCGCGAGTTCGCCTCGAAAGACGGCAGAACCGCCTGGGTTCTCCCCACCGTTCGCGACGACATCCTGTACGTGAACGACGGCATCACCGTCGCCGCCTTCGACCACGCGACCCTCTCACCGGTCTGGCGCGTGCAGCCGGGCAACCCATCGAGCACCAGCTACGGTCGCGACCTCAACACGCTCTCGCTCAACAGTTGGCGCGGGCTGGAGGACGTCGCGACGGTCACCCTGCACTCTGACTTCGCAATCGTCGCGATGGGCACACCTGCCGCGGGCGTGCGCACCGGCGATCGGCGGGTCCACGCTCTGGACGCCGCCACCGGCGCGGTGCGCTGGTCGGCCGACGTCTCGACGATGGACGCTCGCCTCGCGGACACCTCCATCCGCGGGCCCGTGCTCGTGGAAGGCGACACCGTCGTCGTCACGGCACGCCGCCCCAGCGGGCCCAACCGCACCATCGGGCTCTACCTCGTGGGCCTCGACCTCAGCTCCGGCGGCCTCCGCTGGATCCGCCACCTCGGCAGCATCGGCTCGGTCACCTGGTCGCGCCAGCAGTCCCGCCCCGAAGCCGCTGTCGCCTCGCGCGGCGTCATTTACCGAACCGATGAGATGGGCCTCGTTGCCGCGGTCGATGCCGCGAGTGGTCGGCCCCGCTGGGTCCGGCTCGTTCCCAGCGGACGCGGCGCGGACGGCGCATTCGCCGGCCCCGAACTTCCCCCGCCCTACGAGGTCAGCGCGCCCGTCGTCGACGGCGACACGATCATCGTGATCGATCCGTCGACGGCGGCAATCGTGCGTTACGACGGCAAGACGGGGAGCGTACTGGGCACCCGCCGCATCACCGAGGGCGGCCCGCGCGATGTGGCTTACGCGCCCAAGTACCTCGTCCGCGCCGGCGACAACCTCGCCGTCATGTGCGAGGCGTCGATGCTCTTTGTGCCCATCGGCGACCTCACCGGCGGCAAACTCGGCCCGCCCCTCGACGGCGAGTGGTCTCCGGTCGGCCGAGCTGTCGCCAGCGGAGACGACCTGCTCATCCCCGTACGCGCCGGCATTCTTCGCGTTTCGCCCGCGAACCCGCAGCAGCCCACCCTCATGAAGGTGGAACAGCCGGGCAACCTGCTCATCGCGGGCGAAGGT
>JBIKMF010000159.1:0-8819 GCA_044359425.1 Phycisphaerales bacterium | reverse complement strand
GGGCCGCCCGCGCGGCGTTGAGGTTCCGATTCCGCAGCACGGCAAAGGCGAGGGCCCCCCCGACCAGCACGATGATCGCCGGTGCAAGGGGTGACTCGAAGATCCAGCCGGAGAGCAGCGGGGGCCCCGGGAGCGGGGCCGGGTCCTGCACGGTGAAGATGCCGAAGCCGGAGGGTTGGTGCATGGGTTGCTCGGTGATGGTTCGGTACCGGTGGCGGTTTTGGAGGGGTTCGGGGGGGATCGACGATAAAGCAAGGTTCGCCACTGTTGTACGCCACGGACCGCGGATTGATCGACTGTGAGCACGGAACACGATGAATCAGATCTCGCCCGAACTGGACATGCTCCGCCGCAACCTCGAAGCCCTCGGGGCACGCTCTCGCAAGGCGGTGGACGCGGTCCTCGCCGCGACTCCCGCGCGCGTTGAGTTCGCGACCGCCGACGACGGCGGCGTGACCGGTGTCGTCGGCGACGGGCAAACGCGCCGCCAGCTCGCCAGCCGCCGCGCACCGCTCGACGAGGCCAAGCGGCTTGTCGCCACCGTGGACGTCGTCAAGAGCGCGGCGGTGGTCGTCCTGGGGTTCGGCCTCGGTCACCACGTCGCCGAGTTGGCGACGGCGATGAAGAAGACCGGGCTCATCGTCGTCTTCGAGCCCGACGCGGCGTTGCTCCGCGCGGTGTTCGAGCGTGTGGACTGCGTGCGCTGGTTGCGCGAGGCAAACGTTGCCGTGCTCACCGACCCCGCGGACACCGGCGCAATCGCTGAGGTCGTCCCCGGCTTCGAGGGCGTGCTCGCCACGGGTACCGTGTTCCTGCAGCACCCGCCGAGCATGCCGCGGCTGGGCACGGGCGCAGGCGAGTTCGAGCGGACCTTCACGACGGTCATGAAGGCGGTGCGGACGGCGGTGCTGACCACGATGGTGCAGGTGGGCTCCACAGTCCGGAACCTGCTGCAGAACGCGGGAAGCTACGCGGTGTGCCCGGGGATCGCGGATCTCGAGAATGCGCGGGCTGGTATGGCCGCGGTGGTGGTGAGCGCGGGGCCAAGCCTGCACCGGAACATCGAGCGGCTGAGCGACCCGGCGGTGCGGTCGCGCGTGGTGGTGATCGCGGTGCAGACGGTGCTGAAGACGCTGCTGGCGCGGGGGATCAAGCCTGACTTCGTGACCGCGCTGGACTACCACGAGATCAGCAAGCGGTTCTACGAAGGGCTCAGCGCGAAGGACGTGGACGGCGTGACGCTCGTGGTGGAACCCAAGGCCAATCCCGCGATCATCGACGCCTTCCCGGGGCGCATCCGCATGGTCGGCGATCAGGTGCTGGATGATGTGATGGGCGAGGAACTGGCGCGCCCGATGGGCAAACTGAAGCCGGGCGCGACGGTCGCGCACCTGGCGTACTACCTCGCGCGCCACATGGGCTGCGACCCGGTGATCTTCATCGGCCAGGATCTCGGGTTCACGGACAACCAGTACTACGCGCCCGGTGCAGCGATCCACCGCGTGTGGTCGGGTGAACTCAACGACTTCAACACCATCGAAATGCTCGAGTGGCAGCGGATCGTGCGGATGCGCAACCTGCTGCGACGCGTCCCGGCGCAGGCGGGCGGTGAAATCTACACCGACGAGCAGATGGCCACGTACCAGGTGCAGTTCGAACGCGATTTCCTCGACGACACACGGCGCGGGCTCCGCGTGATCGACGCGACCGAGGGCGGAACGCTCAAGCGGCACACAACGGTGATGACGCTCGCCGACGCGCTCGCGTCGCTCCCCGCGGCTCACCACGCCCCCATACCGACGGCCGAGCGGCTGGACCCGTCGCGCGTCGCGAAGATGAAGACCCGTGCATCGACGCTTCGTTCGGACGTTGCGAGGCTCGAGTACCTGAGCACCGACACCGCGCGGAAGCTCGAGGGCATGCTGGCCGAGTCCAGCGACGCGAAGGTCAACTCGCTCATCAGCGAGGTTCACCGGAACGCCTCCGCCGTCGCGGCCCTCGGCACGGCCCATCGGCTCGTGCAGTTCATCAACCAGACGGGCCAGCTCAACCGATTCCGCAGCGACCGCGCGATCCAACTCGATTCCACGCTCTCGCCCCGCGAACGGCAGCGGGCGCAGATGGAACGAGATCTGAAGAACGTGCGCTGGCTCGCCGAGGCCGCACGCCACATGGGGTCGATGCTCGAGGACTGCGAGCGTGCGCTTGCGGGTGGTCCCAAAGTCACGCGCGATGCCGACGTCACCGAGCCCGGCGAGCGTGGGCGTGCGGCGCCGGTGCGCGTGGTCGCCGCGGTGACCGTCGATCTTGCGTGCGGGGGGCTCTCAACGCCGCGTGATTTGCTGGCACCCGTACACGGCAATCGCACCGCGCTGGATGAAGTGCTGCGCTGCCTGAAGGCGTGCCCGGGAATCGACGCGGTCGCGGTGGTATGCCGCGATGCCTCTGTGCTTCGCCCGCTGGTCACCGAGGCCGATGGCGTTGAGTTCCTGGAGGCCGGTGAGGCGTTGTGGAACGCGCACGAGCGGCACACGCATGCGGTCGGAGCGGCGCGGGCCCTCGCTCGCCACTGCTGGCGTGGCGGGATCGCGAATCTCTCGTGCTACGACGAAGCGATGTGCGCGCCGCTGGTCGCGGGTGCGCTGGGTGAGCGCAACGTCGACGCGGTCGTCATCGCGGGCGCCGATTGGTGCGAGCTCGACGCGTCCATCGTCGAGCAGACCGTCGCTCGATTCCGCGAGAACCCCGAGCGCAACTCCGTGACCTTCTCGCAGTCGCCCCCCGGCAAGGGCGTGTGCGTGGTCTCCGCCGAAATGCTCTGCGAAATGGGCGCAGTCGGTGGCCTGCCCGGCACCATCGGGTTCCTCCTGGGGTACCACCCGCTCGCCCCGCAGGCCGACCCGATCGCCAAGCCCGCCTGTGTGCAGGTGGATGCGGCGCTGCGCGACTCGCTGCGTCGCTTCGTGCCCGACAGCGCCGCGCGCCGCGTCAACGGCGCCGCCCGCACGCCGACGGTTCTCGCGATCTCGCTGGAAACCGGCAAACGAGCCCCGATGGCCACTCATCTCTACGACCGTCTCTTCGCCGCCTGGGCGCAGGCCGTCGAGGACGGTGCCGTCACCATCGACGCGTCGAAGGGTGAGGTCGCGCTCGGCCGAACGCTCGTGCAACTCGCGAAAGCGAACGGTGTCCCGCACACGCACGTCCGGATCGGGCTGGATGCGCCGGACGCCATCCTGCTCGCCGGTGCCGACGCGACCACCATCCATTGCGGCACCGACACAAGCGAGTCAACCGCCCGCACGCTCTTCGAACGACTCGAACGCGTCGAACCGACACAGAGCGGCCGCATGCCAACACGCTGGTTTGTGCCCACCATCACCCGCTGCGACGCTTCCCTCGATGGCATCGAGGCGTGGTACGACTTCTGGCTCCGCGCACGCGGCGCGGCGGTCATCGAACCCAGACCAGATACCGCCACCGGCGAGCGCATCGCGCCCATGCCGGTCCCGGAAAACCTCCGCGAGCACTCCGCCGCAACCCGACTCACGGTGCTCCGCTGCGGGCTCGTGAAGTCCGGAGATGGTGTCGTCGGCGATCTCGCACGCGAGGGGATCCTCGCGATTCTGGAGCGAATGGGCACGCCGCTGTGCGAGGGCGGCCGCGCACCGGATCCCATCGCCACGGCCGCCGGAGCGCTGACGTGAACGGGGCCCTCGCCATCATCCTCGCTCGCGCGGGCAGCAAAGGCGTGCCGGGAAAGAACATCGCGCCCATCGGCGGCCGTCCGTGCATCGAGTGGTCGATCGACGCCGCCGCCGCGGCGAGCAACGTCGCGCGGGTCGTGGTCTCGAGCGATGACGGTCGCGCGCTCGACGTCGCGCGGTCCCGAGGGATCGGTGCGATCAAACGACCGGCCGACCTCGCGCACGACACCGCCCGCATCGACGACGCCGCACGCCACGCCTTGCTCGAGTGCGAACGTCGGGGCATGCTGGAAGTCGACGAGCGCACCGCGGTGGTCATCCTGTACGCGAACGTGCCCGTGCGGCCCGCGGGGTTGGTCGAGCGCGCCGTCGCGCTGCTGACATCAACGGGCTGCGACAGCGTGCAAAGCTACCAGCCGGTCGGCAAGAACCACCCGTGGTGGACGGCCCGCGTCGATCCCGCGACCGGAGTCGTCGCGCCGTGGGAGGGTGACGTGCTGAACCACGGCGTCTTCCGTCGCCAGGACCTTCCGCCGGCGTTCATCCCGGACGGCGCGGTGATCGCGCTGACTCGCCGTGCGCTCATGCTCGAGATCAAGGGCGTGCAACCCGGGCCCCACGCGTTCTTCGGCCTCGATCGACGGGGCATCGTGAACCCCGAGGGCAGCGTCGTGGACATCGACGCCCCGATCGACCTGATGATCGCCCACGCGATGCTCGCGGAGCGCACCGCATGAAGATCGGCCAGACCACAATCGGCTCCGGCAAGCCGTACATCATCGCCGAGATCGGCGTCAACCACGACGGCGACCCCGCGCGCGCGGTCGCCCTCACGCGACTCGCCGCCAAAGCCGGCGCCGACGCGATCAAGCTGCAGTTGTTCGAAGCATCGCGCCTCATGAGCGCGGCCTCGCGACTCGCCGTCTACCAGGCCGCCGCCGGCGAGCAGGATCCGCTCGCCATGCTCCGCCGCCTCGAGCTCTCCATCGACGACATGCGCCCCTGCGTCGACGCGGCCCACGCGCTCGGGATGCACGCGATCGTCAGCGTCTTCAGCGTCGAACTCGTCGAAGTCGCCGAACGCCTCCCCTGGGACGCGTACAAAACCGCGAGCCCCGACGTCATCCACAGACCACTCCTCGAAACCCTCGCCCGCACCGGCCGCCCACTCATCGTGAGCACCGGCGCCGCGACCATCGAAGAGATCCGCCGCGCGGTCGACTGGCTCCAGCCGTGGCACCCAAACCTCGCGCTGCTCCAGTGCGTCAGCAGCTACCCGACGCCCGCCGAGCACGCCGAACTCGGCGGTATCCCGGCTCTGCGGCGGGCCTTCCCCTCGCTCCCGATCGGCTACAGCGACCACACCCCCGACACCACCACCGGCGCAACCGCCGTGGCATTGGGGGCCGTCGTGCTCGAAAAGCACTTCACCGACAACCGCCACGCCAAGGGCCCGGACCACGCGGCGTCGCTCGATCCCGCGGGATTCGCCGAGTACTGCCGCCTCGCCCGCGGCCCCGCAACGCCGTCGCCGTCGGTCGAGCCCGTCAAGCGGGTCATCGAGATCGAGGGAGATGTTCGGGCCGTGTCGAGGCAGAGCATCGTGCCGCGCAGGCCCCTCGGCCGGGGTACGCTCCTAGCTCGTGAGGACCTGACGTTCAAGAGGCCGGGTACGGGGCTCGCGCCCTTCGAGCTCGACCGGGTGCTGGGGCGCAGGGTTCTTCGCGACGTCGCTTCGGACGTTCCGTTGATGAAAGAAGATGTCGATGGTTTCCAGTCGTGAGAGCGTGCGATGATCGGTGACGGATGGGACGGCGATCCTTCGGTGAGACCCACCAGCGAACCCGACGAAGGCCCCGGCGCGCGCCGGCGCGTCTGCGTCGTCACAGGATCGCGGGCCGAGTTCGGGCTGCTGCGCACCGTGATGCACGCGGTGAACCGGCATCCAAAGCTCGAACTCGCGGTCGTCGCGTCCGGATCCCACCTCATCTCACCCGCCGAGAGCCTGCGCGATGTGAAGGCCGAGTTCAACATCGCCGAAGCCGTCCCCATGCAGATCGCGGGCCGCACAGGTCGCACCGAGGACGCCGAGTCGGTCGCGCGCGGTGTCGGCCGCTTCGCCCGCGCATTCGACAAGCTCCGGCCCGACTGGGTCGTCGTCCTCGGTGATCGCATCGAGGCCTTCGCCGCCGCCGCATCCGGCAGCATCGCGGGCTACGCCGTCGCGCACATCCACGGCGGTGACCGCGCCGAAGGCGTCGCCGACGAGGCCATGCGCCACGCAATCACCAAGCTCGCGCACCTCCACCTCCCCGCCACGCCCCAAAGCCGCGACCGAATCGTCCGCATGGGCGAGCGCCCGGAGCACGTCATCGTCGTCGGCTCGCCCGCGATCGACGGGCTCGACGCGATGCCCGAGATGTCCGCCGACGCCTTCGACGCCCTCGGTGCGCCCAAGGTCGTCGTTCTCCAGCACCCCGTCGGCCGACCCAACGAACTCGAAGAAGCCGACGCGATGACCATCCTCGAAGCCGCGTCCGCCGCATGCGGCGGCGACGGCTCCAAGATCCTCGCCATGATGCCCAACCACGACGCAGGTCGCCCCGGCATCGTCCGCGCTCTCGAAGGCGCCGGAGTCCGGCGCGAAAGCCACCTCCCCCGCGCGGCGTTCGTCGGCCTCCTGCGAGCCCTCGCCCGGCGCGGCGGCGTCCTCGTTGGCAACTCCTCCGCCGGCCTCATCGAGTGCGCCGCGCTCCGCGTGCCCGTCGTCAACGTGGGTCCGCGCCAGGCAGGACGCGAGCGCGCCGGCAACGTCATCGACGTCGAACACATCGAGAGCAACGCAGTCGGCCGCGCAATCGAGCGGGCCCGAATCATCGACCTTTCCCGCTCGGAGCATCCATTCGGCGACGGCAAGGCCGGCGAGCGATCGGCAAACGCCCTCGCCTCGCTCAGCCCCCACGATCCCGCGCTGCTTCGAAAGAGGAACACCTACTAAGGAGGACCGGGGATGCGCTGCAGGACATGCGGATACTCGCTGCTCGGAATCGCCGGACGCACATGCCCGGAGTGCAACGCGTCCTTCCGGCCCTCTGACTTTGACTTCATACCCAACGCCGTGCAGTTCTGCTGCCCGTCGTGCAACCAGTCGTACTACGGAACAGACGCGCGCGGGCACATCGTGCCTCGCTCCTTCGCCTGCGTCTCCTGCCAGCAGCAGATCGACCTCGACGAAATGGTCGTGCGCGCAGCCCAAGGCTTCGACGAATCCACCACCGAAGCCGCCGAGATCCCCTGGGAGCACGACGAGAAGCGAGCCCGCGGGTTCTTCCGCACCGTCGGCTGGGCGCTCATCGCGCCGCAGAAGCTCGGCCTCGGCCTCATGAGCTCCCGGGCCACCACCACAGGACTCGCCTTCGCCTTCCTCGTCCAGGGCATCGCCGTCGGCCTCATGGTGCTCACCAGTGTCGGCGCCGTGCTCCTGTTCTCCGGGTTGGCAGCCGGTCCCGGCACCGGCGGACCCGGTGCCGCGGGCGCGCCACCCATGATGGCCATGACCGGAATCATGGCCCTCGGCAGCCTCATCGTCATCGTGATCGCGGCAGTCGCCTGGTTCATCTCCACCATCGTCTGGGCCGCCCTCACTCACTTTCTCGCCATGGTCCTGGGCTGCGACCGCCGCCCCTTCCGAATCACCCTCGCCACCATCTGCTACTCCTCCGGCTGCGGCGCACTCGGCTGGATCCCGTGCATCGGGCAATACTCCTCCGCGCTCGGATACCTCTGGCAGATCATCTCCGCCGCCATCATGTTCTCCAAGGTCCACCCCCGCACCCCCGGACGCGCGGTCGCCAGTATCGTCCTCGTCCCCGGCATCTTCCTCGTCGGGTCCATCGTTCTCTTCATGGCGCTCGTCGCGGGCGCCCTCGCCATGCCCGCCATGGGCAGGGGCGCCGCCGGCATCCCCGGTTGGGTGCCCCCGCCTCCCACCGTCGGTGCACAGTTCGACGACTCGGAAGCCCGCGTCGTCGGCGAAGCGATCACGCGATACCGCACGGAGAAGGGCCAGTGGCCCGACCACCCCGCCGCGCTCGCCGACGGGTACTTCATGAGCCCCGGTGATCTCATGCTCGACCGCCTGAGCACCATGGACAGCCAGGTCCTCGTCGGCAACCGCCGCCTCGAGGAGTTCCCGCTGCTCTCGGCCGAGGACCAAGCCGCACTCGTGAAGTTCGAGCGCGCAAAGGCCGACCGCGACTCCAGCGGCCTGATGCCGCTCGGTGACTACATCTTCTTCTACCAAGGCGTCGAGGTCGAAAACACCGCCGTCCGCTGGATCTTCGTGCAGAAAGACCGCACGGCCACCACGCTCCCCGCGACCGTCGTCGTCGGTCAATCCGACGGATCAACCCTCCTCATCGACGCCCCGTCCTGGTCCGAAGCCCTCGCCGAAGAAAACCGCGAACGCCAGGCCCTCGGCCTCAACCCAATCCCCGATCCCTTCCCCGCCCCGCCCGTGCAGCCCCCCGAAGCAGCCCCAGACCCAGGGCCCAGCCAACCCCCGTCCGAACTCCCGGATCCGCAGGACCCCCCGACCGACGGCGGCTGACCGGCGGAACCCCCCCGCCGACCGTGTACACTGTGGGCCTATGGCGCAGGTCACGCTCCGAAACGTGCGAAAGGTCTACCCCAACGGCTTCGAGGCCGTTCGGTCTTCCACTCTCGAAATCAAGGACGGTGAGTTCGTCGTGCTCGTCGGCCCTTCCGGCTGCGGCAAGTCCACGACCCTCCGCATGATCGCCGGCCTCGAGGACGTCAGCCACGGCGAAATCGCCATCGGCGACCGCGTCGTCAACGACGTCCACCCCAAAGACCGCGACATCGCCATGGTCTTCCAGAACTACGCCCTCTACCCCCACATGACCGTCTACAAAAACATGGCCTTCGCCCTCAAACTCCGCGGCCTCCCAAAGGACGAAATCGAACGCCGCGTCCGCGACGCCGCCAAAATCCTCGGCATCGAGCCCCTCCTCGAACGCAAGCCCAAGGAACTCAGCGGCGGCCAGAAGCAACGCGTCGCCGTCGGCCGCGCCATCGTCCGCGAGCCCAAGG